>NZ_JAAHHM010000068.1:0-39104 GCF_010692445.1 Moorena sp. SIO3E8
TCTCCAATGCTCGTTCGGTAAGTTTTTCTTTCAAAGCGTGGCTAGCAAAGGCTCCAGCTGCTACTGATAATCCTCCTAAGATCGATGCGATCGCTAAAAAAATCCGAGTCATTAATTTTGTCCTTGCTAAAGCGTAAAATTATAAAATATTTTACCTTCTTCACTAACCTCAAACGTGGCATCACATTCTCTAGCTTTGTGGTCCAAATAGTCTTGAGCGACAGCTATAGGAAGTTTGGCTGCAATTGCTAATTTCAATACTGAAATTCTACCATTTTCGTCTTGGATCAAGCGATAAAATGTAGACTGAAGGTGTTCGAAAACTTCTTTTTGCTCTTGTCGATAAATTCGCCATGCTAACCATATTCCCCAGAAGGTAGCTGGGATACCTACTATCAAACTTCCCAGGGCATCAACTTTATCCTGTGATGTTGCTTCCCTTCGAGTTGATACTACAACAGGTACCGTCAATAGTAGAATACCCAAGCTAAGCACTAAACCAGCAGATATTTTTTTTAACCGTTTCATTTTACCAAAGTTTTAGCAAAGGTTATTTGTTAGCATGATTGGCCTTTGGCCACGCTACGCGATCAGACAATTGAGATTAAGTGTAAGCTATCAGTTATCAGTTATCAGTTATCAGCTATCAGCTATCAGCTATCAGCTATCAGCTATCAGGTTTATTTTAAGCTGACCGCTGACCGCTGACCGCTGACCGCTGACCGCTGACCCCTTTTTGTTACTTACGAATAGCTTCCAATAAGCGAGAATAGTAAAAGCGAGTGCTAGTCATTTCTTGTCGCTGAATTGAAAATCCATTATTTACTAAAATACTAACAATATCTGCTTCTCGATGCTGATAGGCACGAGTGGTTTTACTTGGTCCTGGAAAAAACTCACCAATCTTTTTAAGTGCAGTAAGAAGCAAGGTTTTCGGTGCAAAGCTAAGAATTAAACGAGACTCGGCCAAAGAGGCTAAGTGAGTTATCATTTCAGCCGCTTTATCCTGGGGATAATGAATCAAAACATCTAGACAAATTACGGTGTGGTAGCTACCACCTAACCCTTCCAAATCCTTGACCATAAACGAGAGATTGTCAGTATTCCCTAAACTCTCCTTAGCCCTTACCTGAGCTTCTTCTACCATTTTGTGAGAAATATCACTAGCAGAAACAATAGCGCTATTTTTGGCCAGAGGAATACTCAGACTCCCAACACCACAGCCAGCATCACAAATCGACAAACCTGACAAATTTCCATCAGCCTCCAGCCAACTGATCACTTTATCCACGGTCTGCTGATGACCAATCCGGATATCTTTCTGTACCCGGTTAACCTCGCCATCACCATAAATCCGCCGCCAGCGGTCAAACCCAGTGGCATTGAAATAGTCTTTAACAATGGCCTTATCATTAACTGTATTCATATTCATACTCAACACTCTCCTGACCTTGGTATGATTCAGGTCTTTGCGGTTCATCAAAAAAAATCATCCCATGGATATTGACGAGCTTCTCCAATCCTTTCAATACTTTGGCGTTCAGCTTGGCTTAGAACGCATACAGGAACTTTTATCGCGCTTAGGTAATCCCCAGCAGGATTTTCCAATCATTCACGTGGCTGGAACTAATGGTAAAGGCTCAGTTTGTGCCTACCTGTCTTCTATACTCACCCAAGCTGGCTACCGAGTCGGACGTTATACTTCTCCTCACCTGGTGGATTGGACAGAACGGATTTGCCTTAACCAAGAACCGATCTCCACCGATACCCTAGCCACAATTTTGCAGCAAGTTATCGCAGCAATTCCAAAAAACTGTTCCGATCCACCAACCCTATTTGAAGTGACTACTGCTGCTGCTTGGTTGTATTTTGCTCAGCAGCAGGTGGATGTGGCTGTAATAGAAGTGGGATTGGGAGGACGCCTGGATGCAACGAATGTATGCGATCGCGTTTTGGTTAGTATTATCACATCCCTGAGTTGGGAACATTGGCAGCGCCTGGGACCGACCTTGGCTGATATTGCCAAGGAGAAGGCTGGAATCCTAAAGCCTGGCTGTCCTGCGGTAATTGGTCCGCTCCCCCCTGAACCTAGGGCAGTGGTTGAATCAAGGGTGAATCAGTTGGGATGTCCAGTGGTGTGGGTAGACTCAGCAGTAGAGTTGCCAGAGGGGAAGATGCCAAGCACCCGAAAAGATCTCAGATGGGTGGAGTATGGGGGAATCAGCTATAGTTTGCCGTTGTTGGGCCAGGTACAGTTGGTTAATTCGGCGATTGCGATCGCAACGGTACAAGTTCTGCAACAGCAGGGTTGGGAGATACCAGAAAATGCGATCGCATCGGGGATGGCCAAAACCACTTGGCTGGGACGTTTGCAGTGGACTAGCTGGGAGAATCACCATTTACTGATTGATGGAGCCCATAATCAAGCCTCTGCTCAGGCGTTGAGACAATATGTTGATACCCTAGGTAAATCGGTCAACTGGGTAATGGGTATACTCTCGACCAAAGACCATGCTGGTATTTTTAATGCCTTGCTCAGACCAGGGGATCGATTATACCTAGTGCCAGTACCAGACCATAGTTCAGCTGAGCTAGACTACTTGGCTACTCTCGCGCAACAAATTTGTCCTACCTTAGCCGATTGTGGTACTTATCCAGAGTTAGTGACAGGACTCCGTGCTAGCTTTAAAAAAGCCGAAGCTGAAGATAAGATTACTGTCCTTTGTGGCTCTCTGTACCTAGTTGGTCACTTTTTGCGAACACAAGCTTTTGTTGGTGGTAATGGGTAATGGGTAATGGCTAATGGCTACAATAATCAATTTCACGATTAATCAAAAAATTGTCATGATTGTGAGATAGATTGGGTACCATAAATAGCACCCTAATGTTGATTTCCATGACCCTGGGTTATACAAAAATTTCCCTGAATTCCCCATCTACCTAACTCAGATAGGGTACCTAAATCAATTGTGAAAATTTTTGAGCCCAAGTTTCCTACTCCCTACTCCCTACTCCCTACTCCCTACTCCCTACTCCCTACTCCCTTTGCTAGATATGGTTAACCGTTTTAAAAATTTATTTTCCCGCCGCAAGCAAGGTGTTGGTATAGAATTAGCCCCAGAACGAATTCATATTGCTCAATTGCAGCGGCAAGGTCAGAGCCTCAAAGCTACAACCCTATATTCTCATGAGGTTCCAGAAGGGATCTGGGAAGGAGGACAAATTGTTGATTCCCCTGGTTTAGCGGAACTGATTCGAGAAGCCCTACAGCAGAGTCAAGTGAAAGTGGAGCGGGTTGCCACTGCTTTACCAATGCGAGAAGCAGTAATCCGGATTATTCCCATTCCTGCTGAGCTAGATGATAATGAGCTTCGGGATATGGTACTAAACCATGAAGCTGGCTTATATTTGCCCTATCCCCGGGAAGAAGTGGATTTGGATTATCAGAAGCTTGGCTTCTTTGTGGATGAAGATGGAATCGAAAAGGTACAAGTCCTGCTGGTGGCTACTCGCAAAGAAATCACCGATAGCTATCTCGATACCTTTGAGCAGGTAGGTTTACAAGTAGATGTACTCGAAATTAATAGCTTTGCCCTGATTCGGACCATCCGAGAACAACTGCGTCAATTTCCTTCCCAAGAGGCAGCCGTTCTGGTAGATATTGAATTTGATAGTACTGAAATTGCCATTATTGTAGATGGTGTACCGCAGTTTTCCCGTACTGTTCCCATTGGTACCTACCAACTTCAGAGCGCTCTATCACGGGCGATGAATTTACCAGCCTCTAGAAACACTGAACTCCTCCAGGGGATGACTATTCCCAGTACCCCAGTTGATGGCATGCGCACCGGCTCGACCGGGGTAAATCCAGGTATGGTAGCTCTGATCCAAGTCTTGGGAGAAATTGCTGATGAACTACGGCGCTCTATCGATTTTTACCTCAATCAGATGGACAATCTAGAAGTAGCCCAACTCCTACTAGCTGGTCCTGGGGGTGGTATCGGACAACTTGATGAATTTTTTACCCAACGGTTAAGCTTGCCCACGATTCAGGTGGATCCGGTGGCGGCTCTTTCCCTAGAAGTGGAGAAAGATATTCCGATGGTAGAACGACCGAGCTTAGGAACTGTGCTTGGATTAGGATTACGAGAGGTATAGCACTATGTATAGTCTTGATATTAATTTTTTAAAAGACCGAAATCCTGAGGAGATCAAGTCCGTTCAGGAGGGAGGCGGTAGACAAGGGATGGCCTTAGGGGAAATGACCCCTCTACTGATTGGAGCTGCAGTGGGCCTAATCCTACCTGGATTGGTGGGAGGTTTTTGGGTGGTTCTCCAACATCAAAACGCCCGATTGAAGGAGGAAATTGCTGATGTTGACCAGAAACTGGCAGCCTTGGGGGCACAAAAGCAACGAATTAGTAAGCTAAACAAGGAACTCAAGCTGGTAAACGACGAAACTAATGCTCTTGCCAGTGTCTTTAATCAAATTAAGCCTTGGTCAGCAATGTTACAGGACATTCGTGAGCGCACTCCCCCCGGAGTCCAAATTAAAGACATCGAGCAACAGCAAGTCACTGACAAAAACGCTTCTAAGGATGAGTCTAGCGCTAACTCACGACCTAAAATCGAGCTGGATATTTCCGGTACAGCTCGAACCTTTGATGATGTGAATTACTTTTTGCTGACCCTACAGAATTCTTCCTTTTTCGATAAAAATGACACTCAACTGCTCAAAGCTCAGTTAGTTAATAATCCCACCAAATTAGAAATTCCTGAGAGTCAAAAAGAATTAGTAACTCAGGTCAAATATACCCTGCCTAAAGTCGTAGAATATACTATTAAAACTAAACTGAGTGATATCCCCGCTTCTGAGATCTTAAAAGAGTTAGACCGTAAAGGAGCAGTAGGATTAGTGACTCGAATTAGAAACCTTCAATCTCAAGGAGTGATTCAACAATGACCTATGCTACTGATGACGAGTTTATGAGTGTTGAAGGTCAGGAGGAAGAGCCTGAGTATCCTACTGCCTTCGGCATTACCTTTACTCCCCAAGTTTCTGGGATTACCTTTGGTATTCTTGGTCTGGCAGCTGCTATCTATCTAGCCATGAACCTGATGCTACCGGCTTGGCAGGAGTATCAGGCTTTACGAAATGATTTATCAGGCAAGCAAAATGACCTCCAAAATCCCGAAGTACTCCAGAAAAAGATTAAACAAAAAGAGGAGGAACTCAAGCAAGCCAAGCAGCAAAACCGCAGGGTTTTGAGTTTGTTTTCCACAGAAAAAAGTCTAGATACTTTATTGCTTGATCTCAATACCTTTGTTAAGGATACTAGAGGGACTTTACTTAGATATGAGCCAGATTCCGAGGGAATAAATATAGTTAATGATGGCTCTTTAGGAACCCTAGTTGATGGAAAATTAAAACGGAGAACCGTCAATGTGGAAATTGAGGGTAGCTTCCAACAAGTGCAGTCAATTATGCGCAGCTTTGAGCGCCTCCAGTCGATGTTGCTGATCAAAGACCTAGAAGCTCAAATCAGTGAACCGCAAACACTAGTGCTACAGCAAGGTAGATTAGTTCCTGGTCCTCAACCTAAGCTTAAAACTAGCTTAACCCTGGAAGCTCTTATGCCTGCTAGAGATTTGGATAAGGAGGAAGAAGAAAAAGCTGAGGAAAAGGATGGTAAGAAAAAGTCAGGCAGGTAAGAATAAATAATCCCAAGTTCCTTTAGTCTTGCTATATTATTGCTACCAATTTAATGATGGGGAGATGGCAAGATGGGGAAATTAAGCGGTAGCCAAGTTGCTGGAAATTGGGATAACCTACTGTTTGATTGAGCTGAGATGGTTATTGTTGTTCTTGTTTGTTGAGTGTTTAGTGTTTTATCTTTGACGTCTCAACGGTCAATAGTCAATAGTTAACCTTCAACAGCCCTTAGTATGGAATAATTTCTGTGATTTGAGTCAGGAGATTGGAGAAATCGATCGTGAGACAGATTCAAGTATGTGGTGGAGTGTTCGCGGCTACAGCAATGGCTTTATGGGCAACACAGCCTGTAGTAGCAGCAAGCCAAGTTAGTGCTATACGGTTCAACCAGCAGGGGAATGAACTGGAACTGAAACTTGAGACAAAAGGGGACAATGAGCGTCCACAGATTTTTGCTGTCAACCAAGGCAATGTCTTGGTTGCTGATCTGGTTAATACCCAGCTGAGTTTGCCCCAAGGGAGTAACTTCCGTGAGACTAACCCTCTACCCAATATCAGTGCGGTTGCAGTTAAGGAACTCGATGACAACCGGGTTAGGGTGACAATTCGAGGCACTGACAAACTCCCAATCAGTTCACTGATCCAAAGGGACGCTCAGGGAATTACCTTAGGCATTGACACCACTACTGAGAATCAGGGCATATTATCTATCCAAGACTCATCGGTGATGAAGCTGGCTCAAGTTCCTAATACAGAAACTAATACTGAAACGGAACAGATGGAGAAACCGGCAGAACTTTCGGAACCAGAGCCAGAGGCTAACCCCTCAGAAACTCCTGAACCTCCAGAAATCGTGGCTCCTGAACCAGATGTGCTGGTACCTGAGCCAAAAATTATTATTGACGGGATACCGGCAGCTCCAGCTAATGCGGTGCAACCAATTGCGCCAGCGCCCCCCTTCTTACCTAGAGCAGTAGCACCACCAGTAGGGGATATTGCTGTTTCTAATATTAATGCTGCTGCTAGCACTATAGATCTTGGCACAGCAACTCTAGTGCCCCGTTTGGTATTACGAGAAGCACCGATTCGAGAAGTCTTGTCTCTGTTGGCTCGTTCTGCTGGACTCAATCTGGCCTTTGCTGAGTCAGATGAAGACTCGGGTGTAGCACAGTTCACCATTTCTATTGACTTAGAAAACGAACCTGTCCAAGATGCTTTCAACTATATTCTCCAGCTGTCTGGTCTTCAGGCTAACCGTCGGGGAAGCACAATTTTTGTTGGGGCAAAACTCCCTCAAGCCGCTCGTAATCTAATTAGTCGTACTCTACGGCTCAATCAAGCCAGTGCCCAAGGGGCTGCTACTTTCCTAGCCACTCAGGGAGCAGAAGTGCAACAGGTAGTAAGCGAGACCGAAGAAATCATCGATCCTGAAACCCAACGAGTGGTGCGACAAATCCAACGGGCCCCAGAAATTCAACCAGTTACCGCTGAGCGGGAAGACGGTAGCCAAGGGGCACTGTTGCTGGAGGGATTAGCAGTATCTACGGATGACCGACTTAATTCCATATCTCTGGTGGGTGAGCCCAGGCAAATTGAAATTGCGACCTCTTTACTCAAACAGTTGGATGCTCGTCGCCGTCAAGTGGCCGTAAATGTCAAGATTATTGATGTTAACCTGGCTGGAACGGATGCTTATAATGCCAGTTTCTCCTTTGGGGTTAATGATACCTTTGTAGTCAGTGATGAAGGAGCCGCAGCCGTTAATTTCGGTAGGTTTAATCCCCCCAGTAGAGATAATGTAATTAGTGGTCAGTTTCCTAATATTGAGCCATTTGATTTTCGAGCTGTAGACGGAGATGGTGATATATTCTTCGATAGACAAAATGCTCCCTTTGATAACGTGATTGAGGGTTTCAATGAAAGCGCTGGTCGTTCAGCACTCTTCGCACGTCCCGGCTTTGGTCGAAATAATAATCCATTCCAGCCAGGTGTGACGGATGTGGATGTTCAAGATGATGGCATCGAGTTTGAGTATTCACTTCCTTCTCTATTCCAGTACCCTGATAAGTTTTTATTAACCTTGCAGGCTCAGATTACCAGCAACAACGCCAAGATTCTTACCGACCCAACTCTAGTGATCCAAGAAGGGCAGGAAGCTAGTGTCGAGTTGGTCCAGCAGGTACTGACTAGTGTGAGGACAGATATAGACACAGACGGTGGTGCTACCACTAGAACGATCACCCCGGTTATTCAAGATGCTGGTTTAGTGCTAACGGTGAATGTTGAGAGAATTGACGACAATGGTTTTATTACCTTATCTACAGCTCCGTCGATCACAGCTCCCTCGGGAACTCAAGTGTTTAACAGTGATAATGCAGAAAACACAATCACATTTCTCAGTCGCCGAGAACTGAACTCTGGGCTAATTCGTCTGCGGGATAATCAGACGTTAATTCTATCTGGCATTATTCAGGACACTGACCGCACAACCGTAAGAAAGGTGCCAGTTTTGGGTGATATTCCCTTACTTGGTGCTCTGTTCAGAAGTACCGACAAGACCAATGAACGCCGTGAAGTGATTATCCTGCTGACCCCTCAAATTCTGGATGACACAGACCGCAATGGTGGGTATGGTTACAGCTACACTCCTGGACGGGATGCCCGTCAAATGCTAAACCGGGGAGGGTTTCAGTCTCCAGGTAACTAAGGTAAAGGTAAGGTAAACGTGAATTAACACTTATCCCCCCGAGCGAGGGATTGCTCGCTCGGGGGTAATTAACTTATGGATTTGACTACTCCCCCCTACTTTAGTGGTGGGAATAGTTAGGTTTTGAAACTTTTACGTGTTTATTTGTTTTTGGTTGACAATTTTATTGACTTGGTTTGATTTAATTTTTATAAGCCCATAATTATACCTGATTTTAAGGGTTAGTGTCAATATCTAAACAAGGCTCTGAGCTCTGCTATCCCATAGCAGACCTACCAAGCACGCCTAGAGCAGGGGGCTTACCGTAAAATAATGAATTATATATAATTAACAATGAATGATCATAAAAAATTATGATTGCCTATTCCCTAAGGAATAAATTTAGGGTATCAATTTGGGGCAAAATTCTGAAATCTATATAAATTACAGCATTCAACGATCCATATCGGCATTGCAAACATTAGAATAATGCAGTGAAACCTCGAAGCTGCTAGTGTTGCAGCGATTTTTTTGTTGAAAACCCTGGTTGGATGATCTGAAAAACAAGGAGATTTGCATGAATAAGGGTGAATTAGTCGATAAAGTGGCGGAAAGAGCTACTGTAACTAAAAAACAAGCCGATGCAGTCCTAACTGCTACGATAGAAACGATTATGGAAGCAGTGTCTGAGGGTGATAAAGTCACCTTAGTGGGCTTTGGTTCCTTTGAATCCCGGGAGCGTAAGGCTCGTGAGGGTCGCAATCCCAAAACCGGTGAAAAGATGGAAATTCCGGCAACTAAGGTTCCCGCCTTTTCTGCTGGTAAGGTTTTTAAAGAGAAAGTGGCACCACCCAAGGAGTAATCCCTGATTCAGTCACAAACTTGTCCTTGAAACGACCAACTCACGGGGGAAATTTAGCCTGGGCAGCAGCACTGGCTAACTGTCCTCCTTCCTTAATTCTTGATTTTTCTGCCAGCATCAATCCCCTTGGTCCCCCTAAAAGTGCGATCGCAGCGATTGAGTCTGGGCTCAATAACCTGGTAGCTTATCCTGACCCCAATTATGCTGAGCTGCGGCAGTGTTTGACGCAACTGCATCCAACCCTGCCCCCAGACTGGATTCTTCCAGGTAATGGCTCAGCCGAATTATTAACTTGGGCTTGTCGCGAGCTATCAGAACTAGATGAAACCTTGATCATTACTCCAGCATTTAGGGACTACCAACGGGGACTGAAGGCATTTGGAGCAAGAATTAGGGAGTGCCCCCTGATGAGGGAACTCTCGACACCTAGTGTCAGATCGGGAGATGGGGAGATGGGCAGGGAAATTGATTCTTTGATGCCCTTACTCCCTGACTCCCTTACTTCCTCACTTCAAAAAGAGGGGACTCGACAGGGTTTGCTGCTGAATACCCCCCACAATCCCACAGGTCAATTGTTTACCTCAGAAGCAATTGAGGCTTATCTCAAGCAATTTGCTTTAGTGGTTGTGGATGAAGCTTTTATGGATTTCCTGCCTCCTGACCAGGAGCAAAGCCTGATTCCTTTAATTGGGGATTATCCAAACTTGGTAATTTTGCGATCGCTTACCAAGTTTTACAGTCTTCCTGGACTCAGACTAGGTTATTGCATTGCCCACCCTGAGCGACTCCAACGTTGGCAGGAGTGGCGAGACCCTTGGCCAATAAATACCTTAGCAGCGGCAGCCGCAGCGGCAGTGGTTCAGGATAGAGCATTTCAACAGCAAACCTGGGATTGGCTAGCACCAGCGCGTAAGCAACTGTTTCAGGGACTGGCTAAGTTACCTGGTCTTCAACCTTACCCCAGTGCAGCTAACTTCTTGCTAGTCCACTCAGAAAAATCCACGTCACAGATCCAAGCACAACTACTCCAACACCATCGGATTTTGATCAGAGATTGCCTAAGCTTCCCGGAATTAGGCGATCGCTTTTTCCGGGTCGCTGTACTTACACAGGCAGATAACCAACGCTTACTAACAGCTTTAGACGCTATCTTGATAAGTTGAAGGTTAGATGGTTTAAGGTTAGATGGTTGAAGGTTAGAAGGTTGAAGGTTAGAAGGTTGAAGGTTGAAGGTTAGAAGGTTGAAGGTTGAAGGTTGAAGGTTGAAGGTTGAAGGTTGAAGGTTGCTGGCCGTAGGCGTCTGTTGTGGGATAGGTTAGTTAGATGGTTGTTCCCGTAGCGTGGCCAAAAGCCCAAGGTTAGAGCCTGAAACCTGTAACTTTCAACCGGAAACCTGTAACTTTCAATCTGAAACCTATAACCTGCTAACCTGTAACTTTCAACCTGAAACCTTCTAACCTGCTAACCTGTAACTTTCAACCTGAAACCTGTAACTGTTGCACGAATGACCGTTGACTATGACCTAATTATCATTGGTGGCACTCCTGCTGCTGTGTATGCTGCTGTTGCGGCTGCTGGTTTAAAGGCTCGTGTGGCTCTGGTAGACCCTCAGCAAGGAAAAACTAGCTGGCTAGCACAGGGGGCGATTTACACCAGAGTATTAAGTGAGATGGGGCGTAAGCTTGAGCAGATGCGTGACGCTGCTCAATGGGGTATTTATGCTCAAATAGCTGATTCAACCGAACCAGACATTTCACAGACCGGGTTTTCATCCCTACCACTAACTGAGGTGATGGAATGGGCTAATCTAGTGGTTGCCAACTGCTCAGAACAGAATTCTCAAGCTATTTTAGGTGCTTTAGGGATTGATGTAATCACAGGTGAGGGGGAATTTTGCCGACTGCCTCACCTCGGTTTTGTAGTCAACAACCGACGTTTGCGGTCTCGTGCCTATCTGATTGCTACTGGCTCTCGCCCAGCTATTCCCGATATCAAAGGGTTACAGACCATAGACTATTTCACACCAAACGATATCTGGCACAAAGTGTTGAAGGTTGGAAGGTTGAAGGTTAACCAGTTGAAGGTTGAAGGGGAGTTGAAGGTTAAATATTATAACCTTCAACCAGATAACCTTCAACCAGATAACCTTCAACCGGATAACCTCCAACCAGATAACCTTCAACCAGATAACCTCCAACTAGATAACCTTCAACCAGATAACCTTCAACCGGATAACCTCCAACCAGATAACCTTCAACCAGATAACCTTCAACCGGATAACCTCCAACCTTCACTACCCAAAAGCTGGGTAGTGATTGGTGATGAGCCTATTGCTCCAGAACTAGCTCAGACCTTAGCCAGACTCGGTTGTGAGGTAACCTTGGTGGTCAGTACTACCCGTATTTTTTTCCAGGAAGACCTCGAAGCATCTAGGCTCATACAAGCTCAGTTAGAAGCTGAGGGAATTCGGGTTCTGACGGATAGTCCAGTTGATCAGGTCAGAGAGATTGAGGGTAAAACCTGGGTTCAGGCTGGTAATAAGGCGATTGAAGCTGATGCCATTTTACTGGCTACGGGTGAGCAACCCAATGTGGAATCCTTAAATCTAGAAGGGGTTGGGATAAAGTACACTCAGCAGGGTCTTCAGCTCAATCAGAAGCTACAAACGACTAATCCCCGCATCTATAGCTGTGGCAAGATGGCTGGTGGTTATCCCTGTGCCCATATTGCCCAGTATCAAGCCAGCATTGCCCTGAAGAATGCATTGTTTTTCCCCTGCTTTAAGGTGAACTATCACGGGATTCCCTGGACCATCTTAACTGAACCCCAATTAGCACGGGTAGGTCTTACAGAAGTAGAAGCTAGAAAGCGCTATGGTAAGAATCTATGGGTGATGCGAGAATATTTCAAAGAGTTAGATCAGGCTCAGCTCCTGGGGCAAACCACTGGGTATATGAAACTGGTAGTGGGGCGCAATGGGACAATTTTAGGAGCAACCATAGTTGGATCACAAGCAACAGACTTAATTGGGGAAATTACCCTAGCGATTCAGCAGAAAATCAAATTGGCCGTGTTGGCAAATGTCTATTATCCCTATCCCACCTTGTCAGAGATTTTTAAGAAAACAGCAATACAGTGGCAGCGCCAACGAATTAGTCGTAATCAGACTTTAAAAAACTTTCTGGAAGGCTTCTTTAACCTACGCCGTAGTTGGTCAAGGTAACTAACTTAGGATTAAATCCTGCTTTCCTCTATCCGTTAAATGCTGGGCATTATAACGGGATTATGTAGTGGGGATAAAGATAAGTGTTGATTACCATTACCTCAATCTTAAACATTTAACATTTAAAATATAAAATTTAACAGTCAACATTCAAGCTTCAACTTCTGCATTAAAATGACAGCAATCAGCAAAGTAAGTCAATTCCAGTACAAACCCCTGCACAAGCCTAACCAACTGATTTACGGTACAGGTCAAACGGCGGTAATTACTGGTTGGACGATCAAAGAAGCGATCGCAAAAAAGTTAAACCCCTCGGAATTTGCTGTAGTCGGACAGTTATACAGTCCCACCCGGGGAATTAGCCTGCTCATTCGTAATCTCCTCGCTAATCCCCATGTCCGCTACTTGGTCATTCTCAACGCTACGAAGGAAGACCGCAATGCTGGCAGTGGGACTTGCTTGCTGGACTTTTTCCACCATGGCGTTGAAGAAGGGACTAGTGATACTGGTCGTCACTGCTGGGTGATTCGCTCTTCTATAAAAGGGTATATTGACATGGAGATTCCCTTAGTCATCCTAGAACAACTCAGAAGGGAACTTTCTGTGGCAGAGGCTGATTCGATTACCCAAGCCGTGAGTTTGGTTAAGTCTTATGGCTCCAAAACTCAAGAGCCCTGGGGAACACCATTGGAATTTCCTATGGCAAATGATGTCGGGGAATCTGGCTGTGCGCCCCTAAAACCAGGAGCGCGCTATGGACATCGTATTGAAGGGCGAACGATAGCTGAAACTTGGGTTAAGATAATCCATCGCATTAAAACTACCGGCACAATTCGACCCACAGGTTATGACGGATATTGGCAAGAGCTAATCGATTTAATGGCAGTAGTAACGGAAGAACCTCCTGAATTTTACTTTCCTGAGCCCAATTATTTACCATGCGATCGCGACTTTATCCAAGAATACATTCATCAAATCCTGGACGACGCACCCGTAGTAGAAGGAGTTAAATATACCTATGGTCAGCGTCTACGTTCTTGGTTCAAACGTGACCAAATCGAGCAAGTCATCACTAAACTCATTGGTGAGATTGATTCCGCCAGTGCAGTGATGTCCCTATGGGATGTCAAAGACCATGAGAAAGGGGGTAGTCCTTGTCTGAATCACATCTGGCTGAGAGTTGTGGATAATGAATTGTCCCTAACTGCCACATTGAGAAGTAATGATATGTTTAGCGCGTGGGCAGCTAATGCCTTTGGACTAAGAGCACTACAGCAGTATATTACAGACCAAATTGGTAAGCGCGGGGGTATTCAATTAAAAATGGGACCGCTGATTACCGTTAGTCAAAGTGCTCATATTTATGATGATTGTTATGACTATGCTAATCGGATTATTCAAAATCACTATCAACAAATTATCAATTCAGAACAGAAACAGTATGCTGATCCCATTGGTAATTTCTTGATTGAAACGGAAAATACTGATATTATAGTGAAGCAGACAACCCCTGGTAGCGGGGAAGTAATTGCTACGTATTCTGGTAAAAATGCCATGAGTTTATCTATAAAAATTTGTAGTGAGAATCCTTCAATACAACCTAGTCATGCGGTCTATTTAGGAATAGAATTAGAAAAAGCTATGATAGCTATAAAAGAAGATAAAACTTATCACCAATTATAGCATTTTTAAGACTTATGATATACAAAATCCTGGGTATTAAGAATTAGGGAGTAAGGAGTGACCCATGGTAAAATTGACTGTACTTAATGACTAGGATAAGTTATTGATAAGCAGTTATTGATAAGCCTCAACTATAGATAACCTAAAAAACGAGTTTGGTGTAAAAAATAACCAAAGATAGTTTGGTGAATAGTTATTGGTAAAATGACAAGTTATAGCAACCACAGTAAAGGTTAAGACATGTTTCTATTTACTGTTCTCTTTTACCTGCTCCCTGTTCACTTAAAAAAGACGATGATAGTTTATGTCATCAACTAAACTGACATTGATATAAAATTGATCATTGACGACAAGTTTAAAATTACCAATGACTAGTGAAAGACCAAACTGGGATGAATACTTTTTAATGATGGCTAAGCTAGCAGCTACTCGCTCAACCTGTTTAGCCTTTCCTGTAGGAGCAGTGATTGTTAAAAACAATCAGATTTTAGCAACAGGTTACAATGGTTCCCCATCTGGCTCAAGTCATTGCACAGCTCAGGGATACTGCTATCCTGGACTAAGTAGCTGCGATGCGTCTCGTACCATGCCATCCCGAGCTGTTCATGCTGAAGCGAATGCGATCGCGTTTGCAGCTAAACATGGTATTGCCACTGCTGGAGCCACTATTTATGTCACCCTAGAACCCTGTGTCTCTTGCTTGAAGTTAATCATTTCAGCTGGCATAAAGAAAGTTTTTTATGAGACTATCTTCAATAGTGGAGAGAAAGCTCTAGTTAGAGATCATTTTCTGAACGAAGGCTTAGTTAGTCTAACCCAAATCCAGTTAAGTGAAGAAACAGCTAAACGAGCAGCTTCATTTCTCCTCAATCCAACATCTGTTACTAAATTGTCGGACAAAATTATTGAAAACAATTACACAATTATTAACAGTGACTAACTCGATAATATAGCAATTATTATTTGGGTATTGAGAAATGCTATATGACCAATTACCAATTATCGATATACCATTTTATAAGTGATTAACTGGACTTGATATAGGGTACCTATATCACTAAATCAATTGTGATAATTTTTGTTCCCTACTCCCTACTCCCTACTCCCTACTCCCTACTCCCTACTCCCTACTCCCTACTCCCTTTGCTATATAACTTATGTCTTGGCAGCGTCCTGATCACCGACAAGCGGATCAACTACGTCCCATTTTGTTTGAGCGAGAATTTACCCGCTATGCTCCTGGTTCCGTCCTAGCTCACTGTGGTGAGACCAAAGTACTTTGTACCGTGACGGTTCAGGAGGAAGTCCCCCGATTTCTCAAGGATACTGGCAGCGGCTGGCTAACCGCTGAGTATAGGATGTTACCAGGAGCAACACCGGAACGCCAAAGACGGGAACTTCTCAAGCTTTCGGGTAGAACTCAGGAAATTCAGCGGCTAATCGGACGTAGTTTACGGGCTGCTGTTGATCTCAAAGCCTTGGGCGAGAGGACCATTACGGTAGATGCGGATGTTCTACAGGCGGATGCAGGTACCCGTACTACTTCCATTACTGGGGGATATGTTGCTCTTGCGGATGCTGTGGATAAACTGCTTAAAACGGGAGTACTAGAGCGATCGCCTTTAATTCACCAAGTTGCTGCTGTCTCGGTTGGTTTATTGGAAGGTGAGCCGTTTTTAGACCTCAACTATCTCGAAGATGTGGCGGCTGAGGTGGATTTTAATGTAGTGATGAACGATCAAATGGGTATTATTGAGGTTCAGGGAACAGCCGAGTCAGGGGCTTATACTCGCCATCAACTCAATCAGTTGATGGATCTAGGAGAAAAAGGTATTAAGGAGTTGTTACAGGCACAGCGTTACCAGAAATAAGTGCTGAGTGCTGAGTAATAATTGTCGCGCTTCACTTTTGAGATTGGATTTCCTTCCCGTAGCGTGACCTACGGTCAAGCTATTGGTCAATCATCGTGAGGGCGCAAGCCTTGCGCCCCTATATTGCTGCCCTAGAATAGGGCTCCTGCAATAGGTTTTAAGTTTCTGAGGCTGATGATTCACTAATAACTGGTGACAAGTAAGCCACAACCGCACCGAGAACGAAACCAAGAATATTGCGCAATAGTGGTAAGAAATCAGAGGTGCGTGTCACTACAGGTCCAATACCGAAGGCAATAAACAGAATACCCCAAAGTGGGGACAAAATTAAAGCCCATTGCCAAGCGAAAACCTGATCCTGTTTGCGGGGAATAGCAGCAAATCCACAAATCACTCCTCCGACAGTAGAAGTAATTAGGGTCAAAATCCACTGTTCCCGTGGTAGTCCAGGTACCACCCGACATCCCCCTTGGCGCAGGCATTGCTTGACCGTATTTAGGGCTTCGATAATAGATTGGTTTTCGCCATTGTCCCGTACAAAGTAGAGATTACCAAATCGGGTTTGCAACTCTACCCAAAATGTACGAGGAAGGAATTCATACAGGGCATCACCCACGTTAAACCCTAGGATATTCCCTCCTCGGGCGTCAGCAATCAGTAACATACTTTTGTCGTTAAGTCCCCAAAACTCTTTGACTGCCCGACCAGGGGTGCGGTCATATTGGGTCAAAACTCGGAGTTTCCAGCCAGTTTCCTCCTCAAAGCTTTCTAAATCTTCGACTAGTCTCTGCTCTTGAAGCTCTGGAATAAAGTTCGCTAAATCAATGACTGGTGTTTGAACCTCGGGCAGTAACTCAGGATTGTCGTAAGCCTTGGCCTCAGGAGCAATCGCCCACATAGAACAAGCTAGGAACAGTGCTGCGAAGGATACTAAAATTCGTTTTGGAAACAGATACTGCATAGTTATTTTCTATCGGCAATGGACAGTATGCTTATCTTTTAGATAAATAATCAAGTAAAACTAAGCATTTCTTTACACTTGTTTACTTTATTCTAATCTTAGTTGCGATCGCAAAATGTTCGATCGCTTTTAGCGGAAGCTTCGCTTCATCGCGTAGCGTGACCTACGGTCAATCTTGTACAGTACAGGGATAATTGACAGGGGTAAGTTTCTGATCTCAGGGTCAAACAGGGAGTGTGGGGAATGTAGGATATATGAGAGGTATAGGATAATAGAAGGGGGTGTAGATTGGTTACATGCGGTCATAGTTGAGTTGCCAGAACTATCCCCAGTTAGCGCCTGGATTCGATCAGGTGGTGATCAACAATAAACCTGTAGAATTAGAATCAGAATTAGGGGTTAAATTAAACAGTATTGTAGAGGATAAAATAGCTAGGTAATGCAGTAATTACTTAAAATTGAGAGCGATATTATTTTTACTATTGGCCATAGGCCACGCTACGCGAAGGTTTATAATAAGGTAAAAGCCTTAGCAATTAAAAATAAAATTTAAATTCATAATTAACCTAATTAAAAATTCCCATAGGATAATGGTAGAAACAATCGTAGCCCAAGATATTTCTCTGGCTCAATTGAAGGACAAATTTGGACTAGAGCCTACTCATGATGAGCAATTGTTTCTAGAGTGGCAAGAGGATTTACCAGAACTCAATGAGCTAGAAAAGCAATGGTTATATCGGGTCAAGAATGACTATCTCCATTTATCTCAGTACCCCATGGTAGAACCGATTGTCAAAATGGTGGTGCTATCCCCATTGTTGAGAATTGCTGATTTTTATCGCCCACCCTTCTATATTCTTGCTGAAAAGGATGTACAAATTTCATCGGAATATCAGGAAACGATTGTCAGAGGACGAATTGATATTTTGATTTGTCAACCTCAGTTTTGGATAGTGGTGATTGAAGCGAAACGAGCAGAATACTCTTTAAAGGTAGGGATACCACAAGCTCTAGCTTATATGTTGGCTAATCCTGAGCTACAAAAGCCTGCTTTCGGATTTGTGACAAATGGAGGTGAATTTATTTTTCTGAAACTGATTCGACAAGATAAACTGCAATATGCTTTTTCTAATCAGTTCTCTGTGGTGAATCGTGGCAATGATTTATATACTGTTGCGAGAATATTAAAACACTTAGGTCAGTTAGTACGTCAATGACTGACAGCTGATAACTGTCAGCTCTGAGATAAACAAGGAAATATAGCGCTTTAACATCAGATGTGAAAACGCTATAGTAACCATTGAATAATTTTGAATTTTTAATTGCCCCCAGCGGTACTAGGTGGTCCAAATTCGCCTGGCAGCTGATTAATGTGCTCAATCCCTAGTCGTTGGCACAGCAATTTCAGTTGCCGGAGCGTTGGTCTAGCCTTAGTCCTACCAGACAGCCAGGGCTGGTAAGTCGCATGAGGAATACCATAGTAGACTGTGTTTGCGCCTTTTACTTTGTTCACTGTCATAGTATGCTGGCTCAGCATAGTTTTCAGGCTAGACTTAACAGGATTATAGTAAGGCATCAAAATCAGATACAACAACAGACATTGAAATGCGATTCGGGCAAAGCCGACGCTGCGCGATGAAGCTCCGCTTCCGCTAAAAGCGATCGCATAAGCCTGTAAATCTATTACCGCTAAGGTTTCAGGATTTGTTCATGTCTCCTTTTCTCCGTGTATATATACACCATTTTGGTCAAGCCACTTATCAATTAATTCATTGACAACATCGCTCATGTCCCTGTCTTGCATAACACAAGCTGCTTTAAAGTTCTTTTTTTTATCTTTGGATAGATAAACCCGTATTGATTCTTCAGCCACTGTCCTACTACCAGTAAACAACTTTACTCCATTCTGGCATCAATGATTTTTTTTACAAAATTTATAAATTTATTTTCCCAGCCATGAGGTAGGCCAGGGAAAGCCAACGTGCCGAGCCGTCAGAGTTGATGGGCTGGGTACTACTCCATTGTTCAACGGATATAGCTCCATTATGGCTTATCCACAAAACCTCCAAGCTTGGGCAGTTACCCGTATAGTTCCCCCAACCCAATGGGTAATTATCGGTCGCTACTGCACTCGCTCCCACGCAGAGGGACACCTCCAGTTATGGCGTCAGCGAGTCCCTGATACCTAATTTGAACTCGTATTTGATTTGCCCGGTAGCAAAAACTATAGGGATTTTCCTCTTGATCAACTCACTCATTAATATGGGTCGGTTGTGAATTGTTAATTGTGAATTGTTAATTGTGAATTGTTATTTTCAATTCACAAAAGAATAACTCTACAATCCCTACCTGTAACAATGACCAATTTATTTCGGCGACTCAACCCTGCTAAGAAATTCCGGATTACGGTTTACATGATAGCTAGATTACTGAAAATTTCCTATCGCCTGATCGTGCGGGTAGAATTTTGGAACTATGTAATCTTTGTCCATCGCCGTGATCGAGGTGGACAATTTATCAGTTATCGGAAATTATCACAATGGCAAAATGCTGTCGCTTGCCAGATTCAACAATGTACTACTTTGCCAGCACTGAAGCAATTGTGGTTTTCTATTGAAACAGACTGCCACCAGTACTCAAAGCAGTATAGCCAAAATTATTACCATTTTATATGGCCAATTTGGAGAAAACAATGGGATAGGCTTTGGCAGCAGGGTAATGTCCCATAATCCCTGTGAGAGTTGTTTGATTTCCATTGAAGCAATTGCTTTGACTAATTAGGAAACACTTTTAAGCGATGCGACCTAGGAGCCGCCAAAGGCGATTGGCCGTAGGCCACGCTACGCGAACGCATAACTTTATCCATAGTAAACTAAAGGTAAAAATTGAGTATAGGAGCGACTGTAGAACTATCTGCTTAGTTGGCATGTCTATTGAACAAGACACATAAAACTATAGGGATAACATTGATTCATTAATCATTTTGACCATCTTTTGCTCACGAATAACTTAGTGAAGACCAAAAGGATGCTGAGTAAATAACAAGCAGATGAAATCGCCCAATATATGGATTGAGGCTTGCAATTCCCATGATTTTGAAAAAATTCTTGCCCACTATGACCATAATATAGCGCAAAAACCTCACGTTTAACCCTGAAATTAATGCTTATAAGCCGTTTATATAGCTCCTCTCAATTATCTATTATTATTTTATGATCTAGTTGTAACTTTCTAATTACTGCCAAAGTCCCCTTAACATTTAACCCTAATCGTATTGCCTGTTTTCTAGCCGCAAAATCATCCAAAATAATATAATCTGTTTGTAATTCTATCCCTAAAGCAATAGCTTCTGACTCTCCCTGTCCTAAACGGTCATTAAGACGATTGGCTAAAGAAACTAATTTTACACCTTTAACCATTAATTGATTATTGGCAATCAAATTATCAAGATAAGCACTTGCTTCATCATTCTTAGCATTAATTTCTTCTTTGACAACTTGCGGTAAATAAAATTTATCCTCAGACTCAATGAACTGCGTCAAAAAATCTAATTGTGCTAGAAATATCAAAGGAGAAGAATTAAAAACAATTTTAATCTGGAATCACCAGTTTCGTTCAATGGTTATATCTTCAGAAGATAGGTAAGAAAACTCAATTCCCATTAACTCCAAAATTTTTATAAAAACTTCAGGTTCTATTTGCATTATTTCTGAACGGTGCGCGTTCACGCTTAGCTTTGAAAAAGCGCGGGGTCGCACCGCTGCTTTCTGTAAACTAATTAGTCGAGAAACTAAAGCTACTATGACAAAGATAAAATTTTTTGCCCCATATTCTGAAACAACTGTACTTCAGAAGCACTAGTTTTGAACATTTCTTTCTTCCTCATGTTTCTTACTCCAAAAAACTAATAAGCTGTTGTGCATTTAAACTGTATATTATTTAAAGAAAATCACAAAATTTAAATAAAATAAAAAAAATAGATTCCAGTTTCCTTTTGCCTTTTGCCTTTTGCCTTTTGCCTTTTGCCTTTTGCCTTTTGCCTTTTGCCTTTTGCCTTTTGCCTTTTGCCTTTTGTCTTTTGCCTTTTGCCTTTTGCCTTTTGCCTTTTGCCTTTTGCCTTTTGCCTTTTGCCTTTTGCCTTTTGCCTTTTGCCTTTTGCCTTTTGCCTTGCTCAAACCCATTTAATATGCATTAAAGCTTACCAATCTTCTTGACATCAACTCAGCGCGCCCAACGCTTCCAGTGCTGACTTCTGTGCTAGGGTCAAACCGGTAACCCCTGTGATGTTCATACCTTGGTAAGGTCGATCAGGAATCAAGGTTTTAATACACTGACCTGTGTGAGTATCCCAAACTTTAATAGTCCCATCATTACTGCCACAAGTAAGCCAATAACTGCTCACCTGTTCTTGATCAGACCTACCCTGGTGATCTTGATGTTTTACAGGACTAAACCCAATCGATGACCGTACTGAATTCCTGTGACCGTGTAAGGTTCTCAGATAGTTACCCGTACTTGCGTGCCAAAGCCTTACGGTTTGATCTAAGCTACCACTGGCAATCAATTCACCATCAGGACTAAAGGCGACAGACCAGACACCTTTACTATGGCCTCGTAAAATCCTGACACATTCCCCAGTCCTAACATCCCAAACCCGGACAGTTTGGTCTCCACTGCTGCTAACTAGAGTTTGGCCATCAGGACTAAATGCTACCGATTGTACCCGACTAGTGTGACCCTGTAAAACCTTGAGACATTCACTACTCCTGACATCCCATAAGCGTATGGTTTCGTCTTCACTACCACTGGCTAGGGTTTGACCGTCTCCACTGAAGGTAACAGACCAAATCCAACTGGTGTGACCTCGTAATATCTTAAAACATTCACCAGTATTGACCTCCCATAAGCGGATGGTTTTGTCATCACCACTACTGGCAAGAGTCTCACCAAGAGGACTAAAGCTAACGGATTGCACCCAATAGGAGTGACCACACAATACTTTCAGGCATTGACCTGTAGTTACTGACCACAAGTGTATGGTTTGGTCAGCGCTGCTGCTAGCGAGAATTTCACCATTGGGATGAAATGCCACAGAAGTCACCCAACCGGTGTGTCCCTCCAGTCTCTTTAAACAGTGATCATTACTGACATCCCACAACCTGACCATGTTGTCAGTACTGGCACTGGCTAATTGTTGACCATTGGGACTGAATACTGCTGAAAATACAGAATTAGTATATCCTTGTAAAATTTTAAGACATCTACCTGTGTTGCTATTCCATAGACGTACGGTTTGGTCACTGCTGCCACTAGCTACGGTGCGACCATCCCGATTAAATGCCACTGAAAATATAGAATTGGTGTGTCCTTGTAGGTAGTTCAGGCATTCACCACTGCTGACATTCCACAGCCTCACCGTCTGGTCATCACTGCCACTGACTAGGGTTTGCCCATCTGCACTAAACATTACTGACCGTATTCTGTCGCTATGGTTAGTTAAGGTGTTGAGACATTCACCTGTGCATGGGTCCCACAATCTAATGGTAAAGTCAGCACTTGCACTGGCTAACATCCCACCATCGGGACTAAAATTAACTGACCAAATCCGATTAGTATGACCATGACAGATCTGGCGACATTCACCAGTACTAAAATCCCAAAGTCTCACTGTCTGGTCATCACTAGCACTGGCTAAGGTTTTACTATCTGCACTAAAGGCCACCGACAGGACTTGACCGGTATGTCCCTGACATACCTGACGGCATTCACCAGTGTTTACATCCCAAAGCCTTACTGTTGATTCATCACTACCACTGGCTAGGGTTTTACCATCCCTACTGAATGCTACTGACCAAATAGAACTGGTATGGCCTTCTAAAGTTTTAATACACTGACCTGTGCTGACATTCCATAGTTTAATAGTTTTGTCACTACTGCAACTGGCTAGGGTATTACCATCAGGACTAAAGGCCACAGACCAAACCCAACCGGTATGACCTTTGCAAATTAAAATTGGCTTACCATTCTCGACTTGCCATAAACGCAACTGACCTTCTACATCTCCAGTAGCTAAAAGCTTACCATCAGGACTAAACGCTACCCCAAATACGACTCCTAAGGTTTTAGTAAACACTGACTTGGATAAATCGGAGTGAGCGAAATTGACATCTTGTAAATCCACCCCTTGTAGATAAGCTTGCCAAATGGTAACTCTTGAAAAATCATAGCCTTTTAAACAGATTTGCTGTTGACAAAGGAGATTAATAATATTTCCACCAGCGTAGCCAATGGCTAAGGCAGGTTTGCCTCGAAGCGTGTCGAGAATCTGATTTAGATGGGTTTTTAGGTTATCCTTACCCGTTAAAGCAATCTGTAGACGCTCTACAATGGGTTTAATAATGAGACGAATTTGAGTATTTCTAAGATAATCTTTGGTCTGAGCTTTGAGAAGAGCATGAGTCCTAAATAGGGAATTTTCCCAGTTGTTATTAGTTTTATTAATGGCGGTTACACCAGCAATAACGTCTTCACAGATTTGCTCAACCAAGCGTTCAGTTACGTATTCCATCACCACCGGTTGTAAGGAAAAAAAAGACGCTTTTCTTTCCACAAGCGATCGCTGTTCCAAGGATTCCAGGGTGTCGATAAGTTGTTGGGGTGAGACGGGGGGAAATATATCATCTCGTAAGTTAGCAAATGAGGCTTTTTCTCGATTGATTGCGAGCCAAAAAATTACTATTCGTTCTGGATCGCTTAATCGAGCAAAATGCTGATCTAAAAGATTTTTAATATTGCCAAAAATTATCGCATTTTGATTTAAAAACTCCGCAATATTACCGGCGAATAATTTATTAATTGTTGTTGCCACAATTTTTAGAGCTAAGGGATTACCAGAATACCCGTTAATTAACCTAGTCCATTCCTTTTCTTCACCTTCAAAAGAACCAATAATATTAAAAATTTCCTGTCCTTCAGCGGTTGTTAAGCCACTTAGTTGTAGGGAGCGAACAGGTAGCACTTCTGCTTCAAGCAGTCCAATTTCTTGAGGCTTCTCCCGAGAGGTTAGTAATAAGCAGCTTTGATGGGAGCTTTCGCCCCATCGTCTCAACAGTTGACCGTATTCTTCATATCCAGCTTGATAATGTCCAGCAGCATTGCTTTGAGCTCCCCCTTGTAAAATTGTTTCCATATTGTCGAGAACTAGCAAACAGCGGTGGGAGCGTATATCATTCAGCAGTCGGGAAATTTTTTCGTCTGTAGTATCTGGTAAATCAATGTCTTGCTGATTTGATAGAAATCTCAGCAACTGAGTCAAAATCTCTGATAGGTCAGGAGCATTACGTAGGGAGCGCCAAATAACAAACTCAAACTGGTGTTGGAGTTGTTGGGCAAGCTTGATCGAGAGGGAGCTTTTGCCCATGCCGCCCATACCTAACAAGGCCACTAGCCGACAGTGTTCTGTCAGAATCCATTGCTGCAACTGGGCTAGTTCTGATTGTCTTCCATAAAAGAAACGAACATCAACGGCTTCTGACCAATCTTGACGTGGTTTTGCGTTCCTGTAGCGTGGCCTTAGGCCAATCCCATCTGTTTCTTCTCTAGTTACCTGTTGGTTCGAGGAGCTAGTTTCCTGTTGAGTGCGCCACCTTCGTTCGATTGCTGAGCGAAAGTTCTTTTTACTGACTCTTTCCCCCAAAGCCTCTGAGAGAAGTTTCCACAGCTTGGGACCGACATCATGTTTGAGGTAAGTCGGGGCATAGCCATAGGTATCTGCAATAGTATCATAACTCTGACGCTTCCAAGACCAAGATGCCTCAATTAAGGCTTGCTGTAAATCAGTGAGATGATTCCCCGATTTGGCAAACACTAAGGCATTGGCGAATTCCAGAGCGTCTTCAAGGTTCATATATAGCAGTTCTCAATGGGGTGAGGTACTTTCATTATGGGTTGCGCGGGAGTAGGGAGTAGGGAGTAGGGAGTAGGGAGTAGGGAAAAAATCCTGTGTACCTCATAGTTATGATACATGCTATTGTGTTTTGATTATAGTTTATTCTGCTATAATATAATGTTGTTATTTATTTATCTTGTTATTTACCAAAAATTCTGGGTTTAAAGCCCCGTCCTTCTAGGACGGCTTTTAGTTGACAATTATCTCGCGCCAGGGTATAATTAAAACATGAGTACAGGCTGAAAAACCGTAGGCTGAGCCGGGAGAGAGACCCGTAACTTATCGACCTAGAAGAAGTAATGCTCGGAGGGCTTGAAGTTACCGTAAGTAGAGTGGAGCCAATGAGCGTCGGCAGGTTATGCAGCATAGGGAAAAGGTTTTGTAGTAAGGCTCCACTCTACTAAGGTTTCGTCTCTGGGAAAGTCCTCCTTTCTTGATGCAGTCGCTCATGGGGGAAACCCCCAAGACCGCGCTGCATCGCTAAAAATCCAATCATCAACTAAAAATTGGTGTGTGAACCCAGAAAAAATCACGGTTTGAGATAACACGGTACGGTGGGGTTAGAAGTTACCGTAAGAAGAGTGGAGCCTTTAAGGGTTACAGGCTATGCATAAAAGAGGTGCGACCCGTGGCGAATTTAATTCGCCGAACGCGCCCCGCGTCTCCTACGGAGAACGGAAAGCGCACCTTTGGTTAAAACTTTTTTATTAAGGCGACCCTCTGATAAGGTTTCGTCTCCGGCACACCGGAACCAGATGAAAAGGAAGGGAAACGGACTTTTTAAGGCACTTCCTATTAAGTAATCAAACGCAATCGCGAGAATCGCCCTCTGGGTCTGTTGTGAACTGACTGGAAACTTGGTCAATACGGGTTTTTGGTTTAGGCATTGTCTAATTTTTGGCGGCGTCAAAGATTGGAACATAATGGTTTAAGGTGGCTCGTTGATCTAGGAATCCCCGCGTCTTTAGACCGGGGAGTGTCAATAATAGTTAAGGTCGTAGGTGTTAGCTTTTAAAGCTCAGGGGGTGAGACAATAGCTGCAAAAGCTGATTTGGTAAAGAGTGCAGCAATTTAAGCTAAAAAAAATTGGTCTAGTTATCTCAATCAGACCAATCCTAATGACAATGTTACCAGAATTTTAGCAAATACACTTTAAATTAAGGCAAAAGGCAAAAGAAAAGAATAAAGAGGTTTTGAAGCGAATCAGCGTCAAAAAAAAACCGTATCTCATAAGTGCGATAAACGCGCTTAAGTTAGCCTATTTCCAAATCAACTTCAAATCCAATCGGAAACCGGGTAATACCTCCTCACCAGAAATAATCTGGGGAGATTGTAGAATTTCTTTTGCTTTACCAGAGCGGTATATCTCAACCTGTTGATTTTGATAGTTAATCAACCAACCGAGGCGACAGCCATTATCCATATACTCCAGCATCTTGTTCTGTAGAGATGTCAGAGAATCAGTTTTGGAGCGCAATTCAATCACAAAGTCAGGACATAGAGGTGGAAAGCTTTCTTGTTCCTCAAGACTAAGGCTGTTCCATCGGTCTGAGCTAACCCAAGCTGTATCAGGAGAACGTCCTGCTCCATTGGGGAGTTGAAAGACAGTAGAGGAGTCGAAAACTTCCCCAAGGTGCGCTTTCCGTTGGCGAATTAAATTCGCCACGGGTCGCACCTCAAGTTGGGTCTGACGATTCCAAGCTTGCAGTTGGTAAGTTATATCAGCATTACGCCTACCGGTATTTCCTCCTGTTGGGGGCATAACAATTAGTTCTCCATCAGCAGTCAGTTCCAACCGCAAATCCCGGTTAGCTACTGCAATTTTCTCAAATTCTCGGTGGGTTAACCTGAGGACTGGTCGCAGGTCAAGAGTTAAAGGGTTCATTTTCCCTATTCCTTGTTCTGTTTACCATCAATCTAAACGATCGAGAAGCTGTGGAATTTTGAGCCGTTGCTGTTGTTTCATTGATTCTGGGAAACTTAACTCGATCGCAATCGAATCAACAGATCCGGTATCAACTAACTCCTCTATAGTTTCGACCTTAGCCAAAAAGCTCAAATCTTGTAAGTGATTAGATTCCTGAGTTACCAGTAAACTGATCATGGGTTTAGTCTGCTGCATGATATCGAGATTGCTAATCTGGCTGCCATCTAATTCCAACCGTAAATCATGAGTTCCAATTTCCGTGATTGTCGCGCTAACGGAATAGTTTTTCCAGTAATCCCAGTATAATTCCACCGGCGTTTGAACCTGTTGACGTACCTTCGTCTGTTTAGCTGGTCGGAATTCACGGAAGACTCGTCTGATACTCGTAGCAATAAACTTAAGGGATTCCAGAGGATGGTCTGTCTGAGATCGTCTCTGGGAATACCACTCATTGACATCAGAATAAATAACTAAAACCAGATCATCGTGCTGAGTACGGGTGAGCTCAATAAAATCAACAAATAGCCTCACCTGCTCCCCCATGGCAACTTCTCGAACCACCCGCCCTCGGACCAAGCACTTGTGTCCGTAGTCTCCTTCGATTTCCACTCTAATTTCATCAGGGATGTTGGGTAGGGTATTCAGCAGAATTTGGACGCCACTTTCACTAATATTAACGGTTTTACCGATCCAACGGTGGTGTGGAGTATGAATCACAGCCGTTAACTTCCTTGGCATCCGGTGGGATCGACGGAGTTGGGGTTGCTCGAAAGCAACTAGACAAGCAGCAATCAGCAGGATTAAGTTAAAGATAGACCAAAACACATTAACAATCACCGCTTGGCTATCCTCTGGTCTTAACCATAGCCACAGGGGTACAGTAAACAAGGCAGCAGTAGCCAGTGCAGCCACTAACACCAGGTACTTTACCGAATCAAAATCAAAGCTGCGCTTGGTAACATTCATCCCTTTATCGGTAACATTGAAAGACCCTAACTTAGGATTAATCAGAGCTAAGAGGGTAACAATTCCCGCCTGGAATGACAGGGCAAATTCAAAAATCTCGTTCCAGAAGGAAAAACGGACGTGCTTGTAGGGAATGTGGTTGGTCTGCATCGATAAGATAACGTGAGGCAGAGCATAGCACAAGGTTTCAAAACCGAGACCCTTAACCGAATTGATGCCAAATAATAAGAATAGAGTGGGTGCGATCGCATACATCAATCGGGGGAAGCCGAAGAAAAAGTGGGATGTGGCACTCATGTAGCACAACCGTTGCGCCAGGCTCAAATTCACCTTCCGGTTGAATAAGGGATTTTCCAGGCGCAGAATCTGAGCCATTCCCCTTGCCCAACGTACCTGTTGACCGATATAGGCCGAAAATTTCTCTGGCGCTAAACCTGCCACCATAATCTTGTCGTAGTAGACCGACTCGTAACCCTTTGAGTGCAGACGGAAGGCAGTATGGCAGTCTTCGGTAACTGTTTCGGTAGCAATCCCTCCGATTTCCATGACGTGGGTTTTCCGAATCACCGCCGCAGACCCACAAAAGAAAGCTGCATTCCAGAAATCATTGCCCTTTTGCAGCACCTTATAAAACAGTTCATTACCCACAGGTATTCTGCCTTCTGTGAGCAGATTACGCTCAAAGGGGTCTGGGTTGTAGAACCAGTGGGGTGTCTGGACAAAGGAAACCTTAGGGTTAAAAAAGAAGCCAACAGTTTCCTTCAATAAGCTTTTAGCGGGAATGTGGTCACAATCCAGAATAAGGACTAAATCTCCTTTGGTATTGTGAAAAGCCGTATTGATATTGCCAGCTTTAGCATGGTCATTGTTATCCCGAGTTAGGAGTTCGCAGCCTATATCCTCACACATTTGGCGCAACTTTTCCCTACGCTCTGGATACTTTCTGCCATCATCAAGGACATAAACTGATTTTTTATCAGCCGGATAGTCAATGGCTACAGCCGCTAAGGTTGTTTTGCGGACAATTTCGATATCTTCGTTATAGGTAGGAATGTAAATATCAACGCTAAACCACTCCTCTTGGGGAATAGTTTCTAAACTTACTGCTTTACGTTCTTTAATTTTTATAGTTTGAAAGTAAGCCAAAAATAAGGTAGCGATCGCATACAATTCTGCTCCATACAACAGGAAGCAAAAAACGATATTCAGCCACCCTTCAAAATTAAGGGTATATCGAGTGCGGTAATAAAAATAGCGTAGGGTAGTGAAAACGCTAAGTAAAACCAACAATAAGTGGAGATATTCACTGGTTTTACGATTGGGTTTATCTTCCTCCATCTGAATAATCACCCGTCCCACCAGTAACAAAATTAAACCAAGCAACCCTTGTTGCCAAATTGGTGGGCGAGCAGTAATTAGAGGAATGAATAGTAATAGTAAAGATACAATTAGCAACAGCAATTGACGGCGACTTAGCCACTGTAAAATCTCGCCAAATATATAGGGGAAGTCTTCCACTACCCAGACTGTTAGTTTCTCTCGCTGTTGGGGTGTCGTCACCAAGCCTCTTTGACCCGGTTTTGACCTAATCTTTAAAAATGGAATAGTCATTAATTTCTATCCCTAGCCATTTTCTGTAGATAAAACTGAATAACCCCGTAACTAATCAGGGTAGCAGCTATAATAGCTGGAGCTAACATCAACCAACTTCTTATTATGAAGTTAAAAATTTGCTGAGTCAACTCAGGTTTTTCCATTTGACGCTTTCGCTCTTGCTGGAAAAAATCCATATTATAAGAATTTTGGTCATAAATATCGGGATTTTCCGAGTTAGCACTAATTAGTACCGTGTCTCCCTTGATTTGAGAGAATAGTGGGTCTTGGCTTAAGAAATCTTGGACTTTATCTAAACCTTTGTCAGTTTGAGCAATTAGAGCAAGCAGCACCCGTTCTTTATTCCATGGCGAGATAATTTCTTTGATCACCCCATCATGATCAGACCAGGTTTGAATCTGACTATCACTGCGCTGCCGTGTCAAGAAATCTTTTAATTTCAAGTCACCAGAGGAGAAAATTTCGGGAAACGGAAATTTATTTTGAGTACCAATTCCGACCAGATGATGGTCACTGCGTTCCTCAGTCGGTAAAGAGTCTTTGGTGTAAACTGATAGCTGGATTGATTCTGCTTTGCTTAACCGTCCCAGTCTGTTAGTGAACTTTAGTAATGTCATCAGTACACTGGTTGAGGGGTCTTTTGGTAGCACAATAACGGTATTGGATAAATCCTGAGGAGCAGCAAAGGGGAAACCAGTTTTCAGCAACCCCAAATCTGGTACTTTGGCAACACTGGTGCGCTGGAGTTCAAAATTTGTATCACTGTGCAACGTACCCCAAAGCTGTTGGTCAGTTACTTTGCTACAGGAGCGGCGTTCCCGAGCATCAAGACGAAAATCCACCTCGATTTTAGAATAGGGGTTGATTTTGTCAGTAGGCAGGGCAACTCTCAGGGACTCTCTAGTGCCACCATCGATGGACTTTAGCTTTTTGCCGATCAGGGCAATGCCATCTAGCTTGACTTCCACTACTGAGGTTTTGGGATTAATTTGAGGGCTATAGCTATAAATTAGGTTCATATAGTTATTCCCCTCAAACTGATCATCGGGCAATGCCCGGAAGTCAATCGTAATGGGTGGAGAATCGGAACCCCTGACTGTGATATCCTCAATCGGTTGATTGTAGGGAGTTTTGAGGTCGCTGAGCTTGAATGTGGGTTCTAGAGGTAAATAGTCTGGCCAATCACGGGGTGCAGGGGTTGGCACTTCCTCCAGCTTTTCGACTAAGATCACTTGACTGGTAGCAATTTGACGGTCTTGGGATTGCACTAAAAACTGTACTGCTTTCGCCACTCCTTCTGGCCCATTACCCGTTGCTACCAATACTGCGGCTTCATTGCCAGGAGTGGTGGTTAACATTAAGACCCCGACATCCGGTGGTAAGGCTTTGTCCTTAGCATCGAGAATCTTATTGTTTCCTACAGGAAGGGGCAATTTCAGGGATTTGAGTTCTGGCTGTTGTTCTGGTGTGCCTATGATTACCAATCGATTACCAGAAAAGCGATTAATCCCCGTTCCACTGGCCTCTTTAACCGATTTCACTAAGGAGGTCTTCAGGCGACGATAATCCGCTAGCCTACCTAAGGAAGCTTGGAAACGAGCAGTGCTAGTTAACCAATTATCATCAATCTTCTTAGGCAACAAATAAGTAATTTGATTTGGTTCTAGACTAAGGTCATCAAAGATTGGGTAAGGATAGCGATTGAAGTCTAGAGAAACCGGTTGGGGTTCAAAATCAAAGACTATTTTAGAATCCGGCAGAATTTCTGTCCATAGGGAAGGATCATAGGGGTCTTGAGTACAGGTAGGAGAGTTATTCTGTAGCGCCGCAATTGTGATTTGGTTGTAGTTACGGAGTTGGTCGATCGGAATATTAAAGAGCACATTCCCAATTTCCCCCTCCTGGCGGTTGAGAGGAATACTGCCAACGCTAACACCATTAATTAGAACGGTAAGATTAGAGCGAGTGGCATAGAGGGCTGGAGAATGGCGAAAGCGAATCAAGGCTTTGACAGATTTGAGTTGCCAATCTCGGGGACGAGTAAACCCTAGCCGCGCCTCGTCATAGATGCCTCTTAAACTAAGACGAGACCCTACTACTGGGCTGCGATTGAATTCTAGGATGTACTTACCAGCAGGAGGAGCATCGATCTCAGGAGCTTTAGTTGGTGGGGAAGGTAGAGCAAAGGTAGGTTGAGATTTTTCCTTGAGTTCCTCGATGGTACTCTCCCGTAGGGTTTTGTTGGAATCGGTGCTACTACCATCACTTTGGGCAGACACTAACGTTGTAGTTAACCCAATGGAAATACTACAGCTGAGGAATAATAGTAGGACTAAAGAATATCTTGGGAACGAAGGCCGACGATGATCTGGTTTAGCATCGAACCTCCTGGAAGTAGAGGCTTGATTAGCGCTAGAGTGACCATCTGATGGCTGTGACCTAGGAGTTTTTTTGGGTAGATGGGCAAAAGCCTTGCGAAAAAAGGGTGTCATCAGCAGAAGTTTTAACTCTGATTACAAATTAATTTGCCGCATGGGATGTTTACCTCTTGATACAGGGCTAGCGCTACCTAATCCGGAGCAAGCTAGTTGTATTACCAGCGGTTGAATAAAAATCAGATACACCCTCAGATACACCCTTGACTGATGAGAATCGGGGAACGGAATCCTCCCTATGCCAATCTTTTCGATTGGCAAGCTTCCGCAGTCTTTGAGTTAAATTTACCACAGGCTTCTAGGACATTTTGCCTAGAATAAAAGTTCAGTAAATTTGCTTGACAAATTAACTTTTATATGCATTAAGGAAAATACCTGGCTTGGTATCGGGTTTCCAAATGAATTGTAAACAGTGATTAGAGTTTTTTCAATTCCCAAAAATCTCTATATAGCTCTTGCATCTTGCATCTTGCCTCTTCCCTCTTGCATCTTGCCTCAGGGATTTGTTTACAACTCAAATACAAATGCGAGAATTTCTGTTCCCAGGGCGTGGGCTTTCCGTGATGGCGAACGCGCCCCGCGTGACCTACGGTCAAGGGATTGCTCGCCATCACGGGTCGCACCGCTCCCTACTCCCTACTCCCTACTCCCTACTCCCTACTCCCTACTCCCTTTGCTATTGTGATCCAGATCACACCAATCGGTCTGGAAAATCACTAAGGTGGGTGAGCTAAGTCCGTGAACTGGAATTATTGTGGACTGTAGTATATTCACATCAACTTTAAAGAAGTTTTAGATAACAGCTGGAGGAAATAAGTAATTATGACTACTCAACAAATTCGCTTCGCTACTATCACCGTTATTGATATCGCTCTGTTGTTTAGCGCCCCCCTGTTAGTACAATTTATTTCTCGGATGCCCTGAAGGTGTTTGAAGGAAGCAGGCAGTGTCGAGTAGGGTTAAAACAATTTAAGCTACCTTGATAAATGAGGAAATAAGTAATTATGAGTAGTCAAAAGATTCGCTTCGCCACTATCACCGTTATTGATATCGCTTTGTTGTTTAGCGCCCCCCTGTTGGTACAATTTATTTCACGGATGCCCTGAGAGAGTTTCAAGAAAGCAGGCAGTGTCGAGTAGGTTTAACAAAATTTAAGGTACCTTATATAGTAAAGGGAATAGGGAGTAGGGAGTAGGGAGTAGGGAAGAAAAATTATCAAAATTTCGACACAGATTGCTATCAATATAATATAAAGGCCGTTGCGTCAGTCTCTGAATGAATAGGAGTAGAGTGGGCATCCTGCCCGCAGGAAAATAAGCATGAAACTGGCAAGATGCCAGTTCCACCAAGCTCTCCATTCCACAGGTTCCCTTAAAATCATTCCATTATAGAGTGGGCATCCTGCCCCCAGGAAAATAAGCATGAAACTGGCAAGATGCCAGTTCCACCAAGCTCTCCATTCCACAGGTTCCCTTAAAATCATTCCATTATAGAGTGGGCATCCTGGCCGCACGAAAATAAGCATGAAACTGGCAAGATGCCAGTTCCACCAAGCTCTCCATTCCACAGGTTCCCTTAAAATCATTCCATTATAGAGTGGGCATCCTGCCCCCAGGAAAATAAGCATGAAACTGGCAAGATGCCAGTTCCACCAAGATCCCCATTCCACAGGTGCGCTTAAAATCATTCCATTATAGAGTGGGCATCCTGCCCGCAGGAAAATAGATTGAAACTGGCAAGATGCCAGTTCCACCAATATCCCCATTCCACAGGTGCGCTTAAAATCATTCCATTATTAAGCAACGGCATATAAAGCGCTATTTTCGATAACAATTGTTGTAAACTGAAAGTTGTTGTCAAATTCAGCAAGTTTACTCTACTAACTTGATGACTACACTTACATCAGAACAGATTTCAAGCTTACGTTCCGAACTGGCCAATAATCCAGAAGCGCTAGAAGCTCTTGACGTAATCGAAGAGTGGGATGGTGATTTAGCTGATGCTGCTGAATCCCTAGCCACTCGGAATGGGATTGAAGGGGTAGAAGATAATGCTGACTTGCGTTGGTTTACTGAGATACTTCGGAAATGTCGTGATTTCATCTGTCAGCCACAATATCAAAATTTGGTAACTGGCTACTAGGAGCATAACTTACCCCTCTTTCAAAGCGGTCGATAAGTAAATTTCCCTTTGATAACGGTAAAGCGTGGAGGGGAAACAAATGCAGGAAACGATGGGGCACTAGAATTAAGCGATCGCATTTACCCCCAACTTTCTCAAATATTCCATCAATCTTGGAAATAATGTTATCAATATCTAGTATTGTAGCGAGTTCCGCCAGACGAGAGGATAGATCGGTTATCCATTGATTTTTTTGGTTGCGGTAGGCATTGGTATAGTCTTTATCCCACTCTTCCAAGGTTTTCAGCTTTTCAGGAGAGGATGGCACAACTATGGGCTGCTGACTGTGACTGGTGACAACAAAGGTAAGAATTTTATCCCTGGTAACATACCACTCAATCATAGCGGTGCCTTGATCAATCAGGCTCTGAATATCCCTGTCGTGGGCAATTCTTTGACAGTAGGCATTACCCAGATTGTGTTGAGTGGTTGCCCAATCGTAGGGGAAGTATGATTTGGTGATAACTGACAATGCTAGTTGGTATATGTAGCGACCTGCAATCATAAGTCGCTCGACCCGCAATCATCGACATTCTGAGACCACAATCATAAATTCTCGACCCACAATAATTGCAACTTTAGACTATGACTTAGGGGCATAAGCCATAGCACTGATGTCTCACTCCCTTAATCAAGACTGGTGGTAATTCTGTTTGGTTATCGCAATTTTGCCGTAGGCACAGCCTATGTAAAACAGAAACCATCTAAACTGCCATTCTCGGTAGCTTGTTGTTTGGCGAAACACTGGGTATCGGGGACTATGTGGCGATACTCATCGGTATCGCTGGGGTGATGCTGCTTTCGGCGATCAAGCACCATACCAAGCACTCACCCCTCCAATACCCCTCAATTCTTGCAAGTTTACAGTTTTAAATAAAAATGTAAACTTAAAATTGACATTAGTGAATTTAACTGTCATAGTTGTAAATGTAAGGGTTACAACTATGACAGTTAGTTGTAACGCAACGCTTTACATTTAGGAGAAAAAAAATGCTACCAACACCGATCACATATGCGCTTCGGGCACTTTCAACTTTTTACCCGATACAAAAACCTCTGGTTTTTTCCGGATCTCGGTCTACGCAAAAACTGGCGGATCTGATGATTGCCGCAGGTCAGAAAAAGCCACTTCTGATCACAGACAACTTTTTATTGGAAAAAGGTATGCTTGATGGGTTCCTGGAACACCTTAAAGTACATGATTGTGAAGTGACTATATTTGATGGCGTTAAACCCAACCCCACTTTTGAACAAGTAGAAGCTGCCCTTAAAGTCAGTAAAGACAATGAGTGTGATAGTGTTTTTGCCATAGGCGGCGGATCAATTATCGATGTTGCAAAAGTTGTCTCAGCAGCCAGCACAAACAATCGAAGCCTGGATAAACTGGCAGGTATTTTAAAGGTTAAAGAGCCTCCGTTACCGTTTTATGTCGTTCCCACAACATCAGGAAGCGGATCAGAGGTTACAAATACTGCCGTGATTTCAGATCCGAAAACCCATAAGAAACAATTTTTCGTTGATCCTAAATATGTCCCGATTGCTGCGGCACTCGATCCAGAGCTTCTAAAATCCTTGCCGGCACATATGACCGCAGCGGTTGGTATGGATGTGCTTACCCATGCGATTGAAGCCTACACATCACGCAATAATTTTGCCGATACGGATCGTGATGCGGCGATGGCCATCAAACTGCTCTTTGATTTTCTACCGGCTGCTTACGCTGACGGTGGCGATTTGAAGGCCCGTGAGATGGTGGCGCAAGCATCTTTCCTGGCAGGCTATGCTTTTACCAAATCAAGTTTGGGCTACGTCCATGCGATTTCGCATCAGGTAAGCGCCCATTATAATACACCACATGGTTTGGCGAATGCCATCATACTCCCAAGAGTTTTACGTTTTAATAAGTCGGCCTGCGCAGAGCGTTTTGCTAAACTGGAAGTGATGCTGGGCGGTGAAGCGTCAGCAGATACAGATACACTTGCCGAACATTTTAGTGCGCGTGTTGATCAATTGGCGGAACAAGTCGGCATTCCAGCCAACCTGACAGAGCTTGAGGAAAAGGATTTCCAAAAGATTGCTAAAGATGCGCTGGCCGAGGCATGGCGTTCTTATGCCGTTCCAAAAGTGATGCGACGCAGAGATGTAGAAGCGATTTTGCATTCAGTTTCTGCCGGTCATCGGGACATATCATTTGCTTAAAAATATGGGATTGAAGAGATGTTAAATACAGTAAAAAAGGAAAATGAAAAAGAAAATGCCAAAGATATTCTTGCAACATTCGCTCAATATGGGTTTCGCAAAACATCTATGGAAGATATTGCCCGTGCAGCAGGGGTTTCCAGACAGTCGATTTATAAAAAATTTGGCTCAAAGGAAAAATGTTATGAATGGACGCTCCATACCTATCTATCCGGTATGTATGCCCGAATTTTTGCAGCATTAAGTAATGAAGATCTTCCACCATTACGTACGCTAATCAATGTCTTTGATATCCTGATCGGCGAAGCAGTAGAAATTGTCAGGAACTCCCACGGAACTGAAATATTGAACGATGCTTTGCAGGCAACGCATTCTTCCGAAGAGGACTGGCCATTGCGGTTCAGAGCGCGGCTAGCCGATTTTCTTGAACGCCATAACTATGCATCAAGTGAAAAAGCAACAGGAACGGCCTTTGCTCTGATCTCTGCCGGAAAAGGTCTGTTGCTGGAAGAAACATCCAGAGAGCAGTTTATTGAAGATATGACAGTGATCATCGAAAGCGTTGTTAGCCAGAAAAGTTAGAGAATTACCCAATTTTAAACACACCTAAAGGAGAAAGACCATGACTAAAGTAGTAAACATTAAAGTAGAAACAGAAAACACCAACCCGCAGGCACAGCTTCAAGCTGACTTTGAGGCAATGAAGGCAGCGTATAACAACGCGCCAGCCCCAAGCTACAAAGACCGCAAGGAGGTGCTATTAAAACTAAAGAAGTCTCTGATCGAGAATGAGCAAGCAATCTATGACGCTTTGAAAAAGGATTACGGCTATCGCAGCGAGTTTGATTCATTGATTGCCGATGTATTGCCAAGCGTTGCAGCAATCAATTACGCTTTAAAGAACCTCAAAAAATGGATGAAACCATCCAAACGCCATGCGGGTTTATTGCTTACCCCTTCCAGCGTTACTGTACATTATCAGCCATTAGGCGTGGTTGGTGTGATTACACCGTGGAACTTCCCGTTCTTCCTTGCCCTTGGCCCAGCCATACAAGCTCTGGCCGCAGGGAATCGCGTAATGATTAAAATGAGCGAGTTTACACCGAACGCCAATCAAATGCTTCGCAAGGTCGTGGAAACTATCTCTGATCATATCGTCATCATCGAAGGTGAAGCCGATATGGGCGCAGCATTTTCCGCCTTGCCATTTGATCATCTGATTTTTACCGGATCAACCACTGTCGGCAAGCTGGTCGCAAAAGCAGCAGCCGATAACCTTACTCCCATCACTTTGGAGATGGGCGGTAAATCCCCCACGATTATTGGCGAAGATGCCAATATGAATGCTGCTGTAGATGCGCTGATCATCGGTAAATCGACTAACTCAGGTCAAATCTGCGTATCACCGGATTATGTATTTGTTCCCGAAGCCAGAGAGCAGGAATTTGTTGAGACGTTTATCAAGCGTTACACCGAATACCACATCAGCAGTAACAATAAAAACACGCATACCCATATTATCACCGACAGACAGTATGATCGCCTGCAACGATTTTTAGACGATGCAAAAGCTAAAGGTGCAAACATCCATCCTGTAAAAGACCATGAGGAAAGCGATGGGCGGCTGATATATCCGCATGTCGTGACCAATGTCAGCGAGGAGATGAGCGTCATGCAGGAGGAAATCTTTGGCTCTATCCTGCCTGTGATGAGCTATAAAAATGTTGATGAGGTCATTGGCTATATCAATGCGCGCCCACGTCCGTTGGCCTTATATATCATGTCAACGAACAACGCGCTGATCGAGCACCTCCTGAAAAACACCCATAGCGGCGGCGTATCCATCAATGATACCGCCATGCAAGTGATGGCCGATGATGCCCCCTTTGGTGGGATCGGGCATTCCGGCATGGGGCATTATCACGGCCATGAAGGGTTCTTGACCTTCTCAAAAGCCAAAACCGTTTTACATGCCCCAGCAGGGTTGCCGAAAAACAGAATCATCCTCAAAAACCGGGATCTTGTGTTCAAGGCACTTCGTACAGCGTTTTTGAGATAGAAAATGTTGGCAGGGGCTGTAACAAATACCTCAAGGGGTGACAACAAAGCTCAAACCTAGGCAGGTGTTAGGTTTTAGGTTTTAGGTTTTGGGTTTAATGAGCGCGACTCGTGTTGTTGTAATTCCGAGCAGTTGAAGCAATTTTCACCAATCCAACTGCATAGATAGTTTTAATCAACTACTACGCCATGACGATGTTCGCGCTTCACCTAACCCCATTAACAAACACCCCTGTAAGATTTTCAATTAGCTTGTCACCCCGTGAGGTTTTTGCCAGAAAGATTAATTGTGTTACAATTAAGTTACATAAAAATACATGCCATATAGGGTTCATCATGCTGGTCAACTTAGCAACAATAGAGATTAGGAAACATAAAGATGGAGTTACAGGATTATTTAAGAACACAGGGGTTAGAGAGTTTATGTAATCAATTTAAAATTAAAGTCAATCGCCATCAGCAGTTTCCTGATCTCGTCTGCTTAAAATATTCCCAAATAGAATCTCCCTTAGAAGAAAAAATAGTACAGCAATGTCGCGGAATTATTTTAGATGAAGCTAATAATTGGGAGATCATATCTTATCCCTATGATAATTTTTTTAACTACGGAGAAAGTCAAGCAGCAACTCTTGACTGGAAGAACACTCGTGGTAAGCATTCAGGTGTAGAGATTGACAAAGTCACCCCACTCACTTCAAAAGCGGAATCAGAGACAATTCGTGAGAACGCTGCCTGACTGCTAAGGACACAGCCTGACTCAGGAACTTTATGGTATTA
>NZ_JAAHHM010000069.1:0-38940 GCF_010692445.1 Moorena sp. SIO3E8
TTGCTCGCTTTAGCTCTCTAGGGTCTCGATTGCTAGCTATAAATTCTTCCAGAGTCATGAGAACATGGTGGTAAATTTATATTCCATGATATCTCATTTTTCTTCAAAATCATTTAGGATTGGTATAGAACATCATTCCTAGGGTCAATTGCCCAGTTTATCTTAGCAAAGATAAACTGGCATCAAAGCATTATCTAGTAAGCTTTTAAGGGCTCATGTCACCCCCTCAGGAAAAAAACTTGTCGCAAGCTAGGGGTAAGCTTGCTGGGACTATCTATTGTCAAGGGATAGAGGGGACCACAGCATTCCCTCTTTACCAGAACTGATTAAACACAAATCCATGGAGCACTTACAGGTTGGGAACCCAGTCTGAACCATTCCCAATTCAACTTGTAATCAGCACTTATTGAGAACTTGCGAACTATCTTAGTGCGGAGTAACCAGAAAGTGTAAATGTCGAATAGTCAACAATTGTACACAGGAGGTAACAAAGCCGTGAAACAATTGCGATACCATATGTCATTACAAGGTTTATCTAACCTTCTCAACTCTACGATAGATATCAAAGCACAAACCCAAGTTTCCACAATTGCCGAAAATCAAAAGATTACAGAAGACTCTTCGGATCAAGAAAGTGACCAATCTGTTAAAGCCCCAAACATATACGCTACATCTAATTACGATGGTATAACCTTTGAAGAAGAAGATACTCATCTCGCTTACATCTTGCAATCGAGTCTTGACAACAAAGTAAACTTTGAAGGGTATACGACACAATCAGATAACGGCTCTTTTCAAGTAACAGGGCGAATTTTATTTGGGGGGAAACAGCATATCCTAAATATTTCGACTTCGGGCAGTGGACAATTGCTGGCAAGCCCTGATTCGGGATATAAACAAGGCGCGATCGCATTTGGGATCAACAGTGGTACAGGCATTTTTGAACATGCGACAGGCTTCATTACCAGCAACTTTATTGTGGGTGAGTCGGGTGAGTATCGAGATGTCCACACCGCCACTCTCTTCTTAAAAAGCAAAGAAAAAGATGGCTTAACCCCAGAAGAGGAGCGACTATTAGTTCGGGATGTCATGGACGAAAAGGCATTTCCAGTGACAATGGATGCCTCAATTGAATATATAGCTGACTTATTGGCATTGACCCATGCCAGTGAGTTAATGGTTATCGACGAACAGGGTAACTTTATTGGCGTGGTGTCTGAAGTTGACTTATTACAAGTTTTGATTCCTGATATTGACGAAATCGTCAGAGTGGGGGGAACTCTCAAAGATGCACTGAATATTTTCATTCGCAACGGTCCAGATTTAGCAGCACAGCCCATTCGGCGTTTGGTTAAAAGCAACGCGCGTACGGTAAGGCCAGATGATGAATTGGTGGCAGTGGCAACTGTCATGCTCCATAGCAATGCTCGTCGCCTGCCCGTTGTCGAACAGGGCGCATTTGTGGGTAGCATTTCCCTGGAAGATATTTGTTGGGCGGTTTTATCAAAGTGGAATGGCATCCGACAAAACTAGACTTTTGACGAAAATTGATTATTGTTTGGCAACAAAGAAAAAGAAATTTCCATGGATACTTCACAATCAAATAATCTAGAGCAAGGTTTTCAAACAGCCAGGGAAGTACTAGCCCATGCTGAAACCCATCGACCTAACTTTGGTCATTCACCCCACGGCTTTCTGTCTCAAACCCACGGTTTTTTACCGGTTACTCCTCCTTTGTTGGCTCTGCCTCAAAACTATCAAGCATGGGATGAAGCTGCCGCCATGTTGCCTAATTTATTTTCAACTCAGCGTGTCTGCCCTGTACTTAAGGAATTACCACTTTTGTCTGCCAGTGCCGAAGATTTAGACGAAGTATATTTGTGGCGAGCAGCACTTTTATTAGGCTACATGGCTCATGCTTACGTATGTATGTCTGACGATAAATCTCAGTTACCATCTGTCATTGCTGTACCTTGGGAACAAGTCAACCAAAGATTGGGCAGACCAGGGCCTGGTATCAGTATAACCGATTACTGTGGTTACAACTGGTTCTTAAAAGATAATTCTCAACCCCGTCAGGTCGAAAACATGGATCTTCTCGTTGCCTGGTGTGGAAACGAGGAAGAGAGAGTTTTTACAACGACTTTCACCGAAATGCACAGCTATTCTGATTTATTAGTAAATGCTGCTATTAATTTGCAAGAGGGAATAATTCAAGATCATGTTGACAATGTTAAGACAGCATTGCTGGGTATATTAGATTTTCTCGGTAATATGACCTTTCGCTCCCTACTAAAAATTGACACCAATCCCTACAGTAATACCCATGTCGATCCCCTAATTTGGTCTAAAGCGTTCGCCAATTTTAGTGCTCCAATTAACTCCTTTGAGGGCGGACTTAGTGGTTCTGGTACTCCGATTATTCAGTTAATCGATGCATTATTTGAACGCAGTTACTATAAAACAAGTTTCTCTCAGGAAAGCCTGAAATTAAGGGAGTGGTTAGCACCCTATCACAAACAATTTATTGAAACTTTCCGACGTTTCTCCCTCTCAGAGTTCGTTCATAAATCTGGAGATCGAGAACTAGCAGGTATATACAATAGTGTGTTTGATGCCTATGCAGGAAAACGAGGTTTTCTGTCGATACATCGACTAAAAGTTTACGGTTTTATGGAACTGGGCTTCAAAATTGGTCGAACCCAAACTAATTCCGGGTTTGCTGGGGAGACGGAGAAACGTGCCTGGGAAGAACTCGACGATACCTTAGAAGAAACTCGCCGGGAGCGTTATATTGGCAAATTGCCCTACAGTCTACGAGTCAAGCGTAAAGCAGTTAAGTCCACAGCCTCTGATCAGAATACGCCCATTTATCAAGTTGTATTGGATCTCAAAAACCAGGGATTGCAATTTGTTACTGGCGATCGCTTAGGTATATTTCCCCAAAACAGTCCTGAATTAGTACAGAAGACCATAAAGGCTCTACAAGCCACTGGAGACGAACCGATTCGTCTTACCAGTGCTTGGCGCGAACAGATAGAATCAATTACCCATCAAAGACTTAGTACAATTCCCCTGGGAACATTTTTGGCCTATGCCAAGCTACGTCCATTGCTGCGCTCTGTGGGTAAATTACTCTTAAGTTTATCACGTTCCAAAAGCCTGTACGATATTTTGGAAAGGCATCAAGAAGACCAAATTGAGCTTTGGGAAGTATTTGAACTGTTAGCAGCAGAGAATTACGATGTTAAGCGGTTCTGGAAAGCTGCTCCCTGGGAAGCAGAAAGTATTGCCCGTATAGTTCCGTCGGAAAATTTCCGCATTTACTCCATTTCTTCAGCTCCTCTCCACAAAAACGACGAATACAGTCCCGATCAGCTAGACCTAACGATTGGACGGCTCGCGTTTAAGAGTAATTCTGTGGATTCACAGACAGAAATAACACGGCAAGGAACTGCATCTGGCTATCTGGTGCAAAAGACTGAATCAGAGCTAGAAATGGCAGTTCAGGTCTTTCATCCCTCTCGTTTTCACTTACCAGAAGATCCCCAACGACCTATTGTCATGTTTGCTGGCGGTACAGGAATTTCTCCTTTCCGTGGCTTTATGGAACAACGAAGAGCCGAGAGTAAAAGTGGTCCTAACTGGCTCTTTATCGGTACTAGAACGTTTGGTAATTTGCCCTATATTCAGGAACTAAAAACATTAGTAGCAGAAGACCAGCTCCACTTACGAGTAGCCTTTTCCCGTGAGGACAAAAAACTCGCATTTGAGCAGGGAGATTTTGTGCTACAACCAGGACAGAAGGGCTATGTTAATCTACTTCTGGAAGATGAGGCAGACTCAACAATACTATGGGAATATTTCAAAAGTATAGATGAGGGCGGACTTGAAGGCTATTTCTACATCTGTGGTCAAGCTAGCTTTGGACATACGGTTATTAAAGCCATCCTGAAACTAATCGCACGACATTTACCCGACACAATTGAAAATAAACAGGAGGAAGCTAAGATATTATTGCGCCGTTTGGTGGGACAAGGTCGGCTAATGTTAGATATTTTCACTACGTTTGCACCCTTTGCTGCTCCTAGTGTCCACGGGTTTAAATATTATAATGCTTCTGAAATCATCAATCATAATAACGATCACCAGGGTTATTGGACAATTATCCAAGGCAACGTTTACGACGTGAGCGAATTTATGTATTTACATCCCGGCGGTGAACGCTTGCTAATTGCCACAGCAGGTATGGACGGTACCCGCAGCTATGAGAAAGTCGAACATCATCTTAACTCAGAGGTGCATTCTCAACTAGATCTGTATAAGATTGGAGGAGTTCGGCGACTGAACTTCAAAGATGTCTGGGGAATTGCCATCACCCCTCCCTGCATGGTGAAAACATCAAGCCAAAAGGGCAATCCATTTATGTTTCTCTCCCTGCAAGATTTCTACCGTCACTGGATTCGCTTCGTTTATTTGGTTGTGGAAACTGAAAACTCTCTCAACAACAACTTCAGTGTATCCCAACTCTCTATTACTCGTGGGGATGCTCCAGAAAAGATGACGAAGATTAAAGCTCAACTACTATTGAACTCCCATAATACTTTCTACAGCAATAGCTTGGAGGATATTCTCGGTCACAAATTAGAATTGCTGTGGAATATCACGTTGGGATTTTGTGGGGAGGATATTAGTATTACTCAATTACCAAGAGCTATTGCTAAGGAACGTTCATCTGCGATCGCTAAAGAAGCAGAAGCATTTATGGCTCAAGTGAACAATCGCTTAAAAAGCTTACCATCAACCCCAGAAGATAATTTAGACCAGTGGGCCTCCTTTAATCAACAGCTTCAACACCTTCAGCATTGCGATCGCGCTTTGGTCGCCAATTTTAAGTTGACGCTGCGTGATGGTCTGTTAATGTTTGAACAGCATGAAGACCAGGTGACTAAACTAGGTAATCAAGAACTGATTAAGGCTTTGCAACAGATCCCCAAAATTATTCAACATTACTATACAACAATTATTTCCCGTCAGGAAACTTAAACCGGTGCATCTCATTAAAGCTGTTTGACCCGGTGGTGCATTACGGGGCGGACTCTCCCAACCAGGCGCGAAGAAGCAGAAAATGATGGTGAGCCCGTCTTATCACGCACCCTATTCACCTAAGCTTTGGCCTTGACCAAAGCTTAGGTGAATATTTACATCCGAGCTAAATATCCAAACCAATCACTTTCAACTCAGGGGAATGTTCAATGATAAACTGATAATATAGCTCTTGCTTATCCTGGGCTGATCAATCAATTTTCCATTCTAGCAATCCCATCTCACCAGTCTGTATTTTGGGATTAGTCTGAGTCAGCCGCACTTTGATTCTCTCATCACGGCTCACTGGCAACTGTTCTTTTACTACCAAAGTCTTTTGCACACTCTGCAAATTAGTAATTACTAGTCGATAGGCATAAGTTGTGCGGCGCTGATTGCCAATTAATTTCTTATCAACTTGACGCTCCACTAAATCCCGCTCAATTTTCACTCCCTCATCTATGCCTAAGTTCAGCCTGAATTCTTGTCCTGGTGAAATATTCTCCAACTTAGTTGTACCAACAAAGGTTTGATCACGAAAGATATTCGCTTTGCCTGGTAACAAGGTTGCACCAGTAACAGGATTCGTGACAACAGTTTGTAGGTAGGCGAAGCTAACTAGCCGAGGAATGGCGAGATACTCAGGATTGCTAGGATATTCATCACTAAAAATAGTCACTTTGTGAGGGGAACCATCACTGGGAATATTGCTGTTACCATCTAACTCAAAGGTAACCACACCTCCTTCTGTCGATACTACTGCTACCACTGCTTGGGCAGCAACTGGTGCTGGTGCTGACAGGCTTTGAGGAGCACTACGAGTTTTCAATGCTACCGACCGCTCATCCATGTCTTGATCTGGAGATGATTCTGAGATTGACCTAGACATTGCCCTCATCTTTTCCCTTCGCAAAGCTAGGGTAGGTTGTTGGTCTAGTGCCTCAATGTACCATGGTTCCAGCTTAGGGGGTAGGGTGCCCAGTCCAGGCTTAGCAGTGGAAAGAGTAAGGCTAACGTTGGACCAATCTTCCCCAGTGTTTTGTTTGACTTGTGCCAGGTAGCTCAGATTTATGCGATCGCTACTGCTGTTAGTCCGCAAGTCGTAAAGTGGTATCCAACTGGCACGATTCACTACATAGGATACTTCTAGGTCAAAATCCACCGCCGCCTCTGCTGCTAAGGTGACAATAATGCTCAAGCTCTCCTGGGGACGGGGAGTTTTCAACTGTTGTAGCTTAGCTTTGAGAGCATTTAATTGCTTTTGTAACTCTTGCTGTTGTTCTTCTTGTTGAGCGATCGCGCTAGCATCTGCATGGTAACGCTGCTCCAGAAAGTTCAGAAATTCATCTGTTTCCTGCACGCCAATCTGTTGTTGGGCAATACTGCGGGAAAAGTGTTGGACGGCTTTATCAGTCAAAGCCTCGACAAAATTCCGTGCTAGCTCCTTTGAGGCCAGCTGGTCTTGGAGGTGGCGTTTTTGTTTTTCCAACTCCTTGATTTGCCCACTCAATTGAGCAACTTGTTCCACCACTGGTTCAGAGTCAAAGACTTTTTCTGTCCGTACTCCCAATAATCGCACAACCCCTGTACCAGTCCCTGTTGCTCGCACCGACTCCGTTTCTATGGTCATCGGTAGCCGAGGGATTACCAGTTCTTGCTCTTGCCCAGTCAATGACACTTTAGTGCGCCGCGTCACCCTTGCCTGGTTGGAGTAGACGGTCACTTGGGAGATTGTACTTTCTACTGTCAGGCTCGTATCTTCTAAGGTCGTGTCTGTGTTAACCATGATGATATGTATAGCAGTTTTTAATTATGTGAGGTACAATTTTTGTTTTTTTAGGGAACAGGTAACAGGGAACAGGTAACAGGGAACAGGGAATAGATAATTTTTAAAAGGGAATATATAAGAGGGAACAGGTAAGATTTAAAAAATATGTTGCACCTCATTAGACTAAAAACTGCTAGAGTACAATTATCTGAGGTATCATCATGATTGTACCTTACTAGCTTAAAAAAGCTATCCCATAGCAGTTCTGCTGAGGAGATGACAAGCAGCATGCTTTGCCTTACTGGGTGTGGGCGAATGGGTATAGGTAACAATACAGCGTTTTTCATAACTATAAGGTACACAGGATTTTTGTTCTGTTCCCTGCTCTTTTCCCCCCTTATTAAGGGGGGTTAGGGGGGATCGCTGCTCCCTAAAACCCATAATTTTGTACCTCATCAAATTTAAAACCGCTGTAATCGATCACAGCAATCCCCGATGATGAATAAAAACCAAAATAACTGCCCACGAACCCAAAGCAACTTTTACTGCAACCAGGATATTGAGTATGGGGATGATGGCAGCGCTGACAAGTGTCTGCAACTCCCCGTGGGGTAATTCTACTCCCGTCAACGTTATAACTGCCAGTACAATAAAAATCAGAACTGAAACCTTTTCCCACCTAGCAGCTTGCCAGCGCTTGTAGACTGCCTGCATCCACTGGAATGATGAGGTAATGGCAACCAGACCGATTGCGGTTCCCCCCGCCACCCCAGCCGCAAAGCCACCTCCTGGACTCAGATGCCCCCGAATCGCCAGCTCGATACCTACCAACGCAGCAATCGTCGCTCCCAGACGCGCTAGAACAATGGATGGTTTATCGGTAAATTGATAGATCGTGCAGAAGGGCTTTTCATCGGCCAGTAGAAATTTAGCTCCCATGATCGCGATGGTAAATACCACCACTTCAAAGATGGTGTCATAAAGCCGATTCCGGAAAATGATACCCGAAACGGCATTGGGCACCCCAGTATCTTGGACAACGGATTCGACGATAGAGAGATCTGATAAGTCTGCCGCCGGATTCGGCAAAACCATAAATTTGACGTACAGCGCTATCCCTGCTGCAATGTAAATCCATTTCATTTAATGATCTTTCCCTGCCTCTGGTATATTTACATAAGTTAGGCTTGTCGCCGATAATGAAAGTTCACTTTGCATGATTTCATAGAGGCGTTGAACCCTGGTCTGGGTGTGATAAGGTAGGGTTTCATACTCTTGCGCTACCTGGTCTTGATCATCCTGTGGTGATGCCTTCTGGGTAGATCCTGGAGCTAATCCCCTCTGGTCTTGCTCAAAGAGCCATCTCTCATCTTCGGTACAGGTCCCATGGACTTCTTTTGCCAACAGCGCCCGGTGCAAGCTCTGCCTATCTGTGTAGGTTACCAGCTCAAGGCGCATATAGTGTTTGCTCAGGATTGTGCGTAAGTCATCCATCAGTTCCCCAAAATCCGGTTTGGTCTTGCTGTCTGGTAAAGACTCTCCATCTGCCTCAACTTCCCAGTCTTGGATCACTCCAAGACGCATGGTTAAGGATGAACGCACCGCAACCGCATAGAGGGTAATGGCTAGCATTGTACCCACCAATGCTTCGGTCAAAGCCACATCGGCTGCCCCAAACATTGCATAGACCAAAGCCGCCACCGCTCCCAGTATGCCTCGGATCACCAGAGCATTGTATGGATTGACCTGAAATACCAGCATGCAGGCGGACAAAGGCAGCAGGGCGGTTATGACATAGATATAGTTATCAGTCATTGTCACCCCCACTACTGGAACAGTAAGCCAACACATATCCCAACACTGTATTCCAGATCGCCAAGGAGATAATGGCGAGAATCAGCAGCGGCCATTCACTGGGTATCTTCAGCAGCAGCCCGACGATGATACTCATCGATCCCAGGGTATCTGCCACTGAAAGACTATGCAGCTTGAATAATACTGATCGGTGACCGATTAGGGGAATGGTTCCCCAAAACCAGAATAGGATTCCGACACCTATGCAAGTGTAACTCAGTGCATTAATCATACATCACTCATTCGTTTAATTACGTGTGCCAGTAACATTAATCCAGCATTCCCCACACTCAAGATGATCACTCCGACAACACCGATCATCCAATCATCGCGCAAGACAGATACCACTAGGATCATGATGGATGTCTTGGTGGCAATACTGCCAAATGCCAACATTTTTTGCCAAATATCATCATCTTGCCAAGCCTCATAAATGGGGATGAGCAGAGCCAGAATCATGGCAATCAGGATCAGTGTCATCGCTTTCTCCTCCGTCTAACCCGGTGAACTTCGTACCTGCCATCTTGGTGGTATTTCAACACAATGGTTTTTGGTGTAAAGGTGATCAGGAATATATCCAGGAATATCAGCCCAGGAGTCCGTTGGGGTTTGACTCCTTCCATGATTACATCTTCGTGCTTATGAGGACGAAGCATGATTTCAAATGCCTCAATATATGCCTGGGGAATCGCTACTATCACTTCACCGAGCACCCGCAGCCAATCCTTTAAGGCTTCTGGGGTTTTGGGGCGTCCCGGTAATAAAAATGCGATCGCAATGCCAATGATGATATTTGGCAGACTCAGATTAGCAGTCAGCAAAAACCAGATAACCAGTCGTAAGATTAGATTTAGATGTCCAATCATGGAAACACCATCCAGAACAATAACACTAACATCAAACTCATCACCCCAATTAGATGGTCAAATTCCTCAAGCACACGGGGCAGCTTGAGTACAGATCGTTTGAAAATCAACAAATATGCCAACCATCCCAGCCCAATGGTTGCCAGGGGTTTGATAATATTGGCAAAATTATATGCTTGGTAATACACACCATTGACGGCAATCAGCCCACCGAGCAACAGTATCATCGCTAACCAAAAATTGGCCTTTACCTGCCCTTGGCTGCCATCCCCATGGGGCAGAAAGATGAATTTACCAAAGCATGTTGCCGTTCCTAGGGCAGCAACATTCATACCGATAACTTGCCAGGGCACTATATTCTTCAGAGTCAATACTTTCGCCCCAAAGCCAGACAATAATGGAAAGCCGGAAATAGAGAAGCTAGCTATAGCCAGGGCAATCCAAATTGGGGTATTAATCCGCTGATGTTGCAGTTCATTGAGGTTACGGCTGGGCAAAACACCCGCGATCAAAAAGAGCGCTGATTTGACCAAACCATGGGTCAGGGCATAAAAGCCTCCCACTTCTGGTGAGGCGAGGATAAAGCCTAACTGGGAAATCGTGCTAAAGGCGAGAATACGCTTGGTATCCTTTTCAAATAAGGCATAGGTTATGCCCAGAAGCGCTGTCCCCACTCCAAATATCCTGACGATGGGATCAAGTTCCTCCACAATCAGAGCAAAACGCAACAGTGGAAAGACTCCCGTTTTGATCACAACTCCCGATAGCAACGCCGACACTGGGCTCTGAGATTCGGAGTGGGTTAAGGGTAACCACAATCCTGATACAAATATTCCCCCCTTGACTAACAGTCCCACAAAGATCAGGGCAAGGGCTTCTGGAGGTGCTGCCCGCAACCCTTCAAAGGCAAAGGAATTATTGGCCTTATAGACTAAAATTGCGCCGACCAGATAAAACAGCATGGCTGTATTGCTGACAAAAAGATAGCGCAAGGCTACCCAAATTGAGCGGTCGGTTCGGGGATAGGCAATCAACAGAAACGCAGCAATACTAATTACCTCTAATGCTACGTATAAACTGATGAAATCTGCACAGATAAATACGGCATTGACACTGCCATGTAAGATAATGGTCTGGGTATAAAAAAAAGCTGTTTTACCACTTTGCCAACAGTAGAGGATGACTGCTGCCGTTACCAGCCCATTGGTTAATATAAAAAAGGCGCTTAATTGATCAACTAGTAATGTGACACCGAAATTATCCAGCAGCTGTATAGTTAAGGGCGATTTTGCCGTAAGCAATAGCTGTGTGCCATATTCAACCGAAAAAAGGGCAACCCCTAGGGCGAGGTATCGGTCAAATTTGGGGAGCAGATAAATGCTGAATCCCACAAATAGCGGTAGGGCAATCCAGGCAATGGTAATGGTACTCATGGAAACACCATCCAGAACAGTAGGATTAACATCAGACTCATCATCCCAATGAGATGGTCAAATTCTTCAAGCACACGGGGCAGCTTGATTACAGATCGTTTGAAAATCAAAAAATATGCCAACCACCCCAGGGCAATGGTTGCCAGGGGTTTGATAATATTGGCAAAATTATATGCTTGGTAGTACACACCATTGACGGCAATCAGCCCACCGAGCAACAGTATCATCGCTAACCAAAAACCGACCTTTACCTGCCCTTGGCTGCTATCCCCATGGGGCAGAAAGATGAATTTCGCAAAGGATATGGCTGTTCCTAGGGCTGCAATATTCATACCGATAACTTCCCAGGGTACTAGATTCTTCATGGTCAACACCTTCGCCCCAAAGCCAGACAACAAGGGAAAGCCGGAAATTGAGAAGCTAGCTATAGCCAGGGCAATCCAGATTTGGGTATTCATCGGCTGATGTTGCAGTTCCTTGAGGTTGCGGCTGGGCAAAACACCCGCGATTAAAAAGAGCGCCCCTTTCACCAGGCCGTGGGTCAGGGCATAAAAGCCACCGACTTCTGGTGCGGCGAGGATAAAGCCTAACTGGGAAATGGTATGAAACGCCAGCATACGCTTGGTATCTTTTTCAAACACGGCATAGCCTACTCCCAGAAGCGCTGTCCCCACTCCAAATATCCTGACGATGGGATCAAGTTCCTCCACAATCAGAGCAAAACGCAACAGTGGAAAGACTCCGGTTTTGACCACAGCTCCCGATAGCAATGCCGACACTGGGCTCTGAGATTCGGAGTGGGTCAAGGGTAACCACAATCCTGATACAAATATTCCCCCCTTGACTAACAGTGCCAGAAAGATCAGGGCAAGAGCTTCTGGAGTTGCTCCACGCAACCCTTCAAAGGCAAAGGAATGATTGGCCTGATAGACTAAAATTGCGCCGATCAGATAAAACAGCATGGCTGTATTGCTGATCAAAAGATAGCGCAAGGCTACCCAAATTGAGCGGTCGGTTCGGGGATAGGCAATCAACAGAAACGCAGCAATACTAATTACCTCTAATGCTACGTATAAACTGATCAAATCTGCACAGATAAATACGGCATTGACACTGCCATGTAGGATAATAGTTTGGGTATAAAAAAAAGCTGTTTTACCACTTTGCCAACAGTAGAGAATGACTGCTGCGGTTACCAGCCCATTGGTCAAGATAAAAAAGGCGCTTAATTGATCAACTAGTAATGTGACACCGAAATTATCCAGCAGCTGTAGGCTTAATGGCGATTTTGTGAGAAATAGCTGTGTCCCATATTCAACCGAAACCATGGCAACCCCTAGGGCGAGGTATCGGTCAAGTTTGGGGATCAGATAAATGCTGAATCCCACAAATAGCGGTAGGGCAATCCAGGGAATCGTAATGGTACTCATGGGGTATTATTCTTCTCGATCTCGTTGCTTTCCAGGGTAGGATTGTCCCGTGCCAGTTTCATAACACCTACTAGCATCAAGGCTTGAATCGAAAAGCCGATCACAATCGCTGTCAAGATCACTGCCTGGGGCACCGGATCTGCGTAAGCCCTATTTTCGACGTTTGAAAGAATAGGTGTGAATAAACCATCTCGGGATGCCACCAACACGTAATAGGCAATCACCCCCGTGCTCATGATATCCATAGAGATGATTTTCATAACCAGGTTCTTTTTAAGGATGATGCCGAAAAATCCGCACAATATTGTGGCAAATATGAATGCTTCTAACACGGGTTTTTGCCTATTGGGTAAGGGTTGGTGGTAATTATCTTTATACAATGATACTGTCGAACAGTGCTATAAAATATATAGCACGTTTTAATAGTGCTAGGAACGATTGACACTATTGATAAGTGCCTATGTAAACCATAGACTCATGCCACACCAAGGTTTTGGTTTGAGCTTGGGATTGGGAAAAATACGGGCAAGAGCAGATGACAGAATCGACTCATGGCAAATCAATGGTTAATCTCAGCCCTGAGGATGCCAGGGATACAGTTAGCAATACAGTTGGAAGCTTGCCAACTAGTGAAGGTGTGCCGCCGAAGGATTTCTACACTTGGGATCGGGATGCATTAGCCGTGAATCTTTTGGATTTATCAGTACCATTTGAATTGGTTGGGCGGCAAGCACAATTCCAGCGCATCACTCATGTTTTAGCCCGTGATGGCAACGTGCTGATTGTGGGAGTGCCCGGAAGCGGACGGCGGACTTTGGTAAGGCGGGCGGCACGGGAAGTTGGAGTTAAAATCCTGGAGGTTGACTGCATCCGGGTTACGGATGGTCAGCGCTTCGTGCAACTGCTGTGGGAGAGCATAAACCAGACCTTTCCAATGGCAACAGTTCAAGCTCTAATGACAGATTGGATTGAAGGTCAGGCAGCGGAATTATTTGTCCTGAAGGATGAAGGCATTGGCACAGAGGGACTTAAACCGGTTCGGATTCAGAGCAAAGAGCTGCAACGGAAAGCATTTGAAGCATTACTCGATCTGCTGCAAAGGTTAGCTGAATCTGAGGGGGAACGGGTAGTGTTGATTTTGGAAAGTTTTCCTCACATCCGCTCTTGGGATCGTCATGGGGTGTGGGAAAAATTTTTGAGGAAACAGATCGAAGGTCAGACTCAGGTGAGTTATGTGCTAGTGGCAACGATCGCAGAAACCAGCATTTATCCCCATGAACCAGGGAATAATTTGGAAATCGTGCAGCTGGCTCCTTTAGCTGATGATGTCGTTGCGGCTTGGGTAACTGAAGTTTTGCATACCCAACGGCTGACCTTCGATCCGCGATCGCAAGCACTGGAAATCTTTGTCAATGCCGTGCAAGGACACTTCGGTGATGCGTCGGCACTGGTGCGACGCCTCAAGTCCGTACGAGTGTCTGACGGACTAATTCGTGATGGCCATGTTCAGCAGGCCATCCAAGAACTGCTAGGGGACTTATCCATGGTCTTCGAGTCATTACTGATGCTGCTTCCAGCTAATCAAGCCCATCTTTTAGAATCCCTCGCCCTAGACCCTACCGACAAGCCACAAAGTCGAGATTATATTCAAAAGCATTACCTATCAAGAGGGGGTTCTCTCCAAGGAGCGATCGCTGGGTTACAGCACAAAGGTTTGATTTATGGCTCCGAGCAAGGCTACCGACTGGCTTTACCTCTGTTTGCTTTGTGGCTTTGCAAGCGCTTGAGTTGATATAGCTTTTGTATCTGGGTTGTGAAGATACTTGCGCAAGGTAAGAGGCAATAGGCAAGAGGCAAGAGGCAAGAGGCAAAAGGCAAGAGGGGTTCGAGATCTTAAGTTTTATTGTCCAATAAAAAAAGACCATACAGCTTTACATCGCTATCTCAAGCTCAACAGATGCGTTCGTGTAGCGTGACCGTAGGTCAATCCCATTTTGAGTCTGTGTTATGCCTACTACTTTTTTGCTACACTCTGGGTATTATCTATGATTCCCAATAGAAGAAGCTTTATCCTTTTTGACTTGCCGGAGCTAGTATAAGCACACTTCAAGCCATGAACTCCCTAGATGCAATCACCCTCAAAGCCTTCTTGGTCGCCCTAACTCAGCTAGAGGATTCACTTTCAGCGGAACTTCAGGGTGAGTTAAATGCCCTTGGTAAGGAGTTTCCCTCCGGTGTTTCCAATCTTCATGTCTTGGCTAAGGGTTTGGCTCCTTTGGAACAGGCTGACAAGGTGGCAAATCCTGCTAGTATTCAAGATAATTCTGAATTCGAGGCAGCAATGGAAGCTTTCGCGATAACTCGCAAAAACTATCGCAATGCTTTTCGGGAATTAGCTCATTGAAAGAGCCTCGCTGGGTGCCAGAGCAAGCAGTAATAGCTATCCATGACGAGTTAATAGTAGAGCATGGCGGATGTTTTGGATTAAGAGACCCGAATTTACTTTCAAGTAGTTTAGCTAGACCTCAACATTTATTTGCCTACAGTGATAGTGCTAGTCTGTTTGATATCGCAGCAGCCTACGCTTTTGGTTTGGCCAAAAATCATCCTTTCGTCGATGGTAACAAGCGAATTGCTCTTGCTGTCATCGACGTTTTTTTACGTCTAAACGGATATGAGTTAGTGGCGGCAGAAGAAGAAGCCGTTATCAAGATTAATAATTTAGTAGAAGGAATAGAAAATCAAGAGTCTATAGCTACTTGGATTGCAGCCAACTCCCAGGAATTATAAGTAATAATAATAATATTTTTTGATTTTGATTACTAAACCGATGCTCTAGCGCCTTTGCTGTGTCCATTGAGGGGAGAATGGGTACAAGCTTAAATTAGTACGCTGTACAAAACATGAACAGTGAAGGTGTACCACCGCAAGATGTCTACACTTGGGATTGGGATGCAAAAGCCCGTGAATCTTTTGGATTTATCAGCGCTATTTGAATTGGTTGCGCCGCAAGTACAATTCCAGTCTTTGCTTTGTGGCTTTGCCAGCGCCTGATTTGATATCAAATTCAGTAGATGCACCTCAAGTAGCGTGACCTACGGTCAATCGCGTAGCGTGGCCTACGGCCAATCGCATTTTGATTCTGTGTTATGTTTACTACTTTTTTGCTAGACTCTGGGTATTATCTATGATGCCCGAATGTTATGGTCTCTGTTGATCAAGTAATGAAAGAAGCTTTATCTTTGCCCAGTGCATGGAGAGCATTGTTGGCAGAGAAGCTGGTTGAAAGTCTTGAGTTTGATGTAGACGATAACCTACAAACACTTTGGGTAGGTGAAGCTAAGAAGCGTCGAGATGAAATCCGAAGTGGTATGGTTCAGCCTATTCCTGGAGAGGAAGGGTTAGCTAGGGTGAGGCGACTTCTGGAGCCATGAAATATGTCTTTCACCCAGCAGCCTTGACTGAATATGGTGAAGCAGTCGAGTTTTACGCAGAACGTAGAGTTGAATTGGCACAGGCATTTATCAATGTAGTTGAGGATGCAATTTTCCGAATTGTTGCGTCACCAACGAGTTGGGCTGTTCTTGATGAAGATATTCGTCGATGTCTGACACGTAAATTTCCCTACGGGATTTTATACACTATTGAGGAAGATTACATTCTAATTGTGGCGGTGATGCACTGTAGTCGTGAGCCAGGATATTGGAAAGAGCGTGTCAAGGAGAAACCATCAGATGCATAAAATGATCTGAGGTTTGGTACGTCATTCGGACAACTAAGCCGTTATAGCACTAAGGTTATAAGTTACGGCGGTTTGCATAACTATATTTGTCAGATATTTGTCAGATACAATGAAAGCAAAACCTACACCTGAAGTGAGCATGACTCCAGTATCCGATCACCAAAATTGCGAAGCCGCCATTATTCGTACAGAACGGGGACTGACAATAGCAGGTACGCGCATTACAATTTATGATATCATGGGTCATCTTGAGGCCGGATGGACACCCAAATTAATGGGAAACTGGCTGTCTATAACTGATGAGCAACTTGATGCAGCCTTATCCTATATTGATAATCACCGTAGGGAAGTAGAAGCGGAGTATCAAACCGTTTTGAAGATAGCTCAAGAGATTCGAGACTATTGGGAAGAAAAAAATCGGGAGCGTTTTGAGCAGATTGCTAAAAAACCTCCCTTACCTGGACAAGAAGCGGTTCGCGCTAAATTAAAAGCCTGGAAAATCAAGCGTCAATTTTCTCGATGAAATTCCCTCGATAGTCCCTTCAAAACTATCCCAAATTTCCTCCGGAGAACGGGGTGGCATCGCCTCAGCACGGGCAAATGCCTGTTTGATTATCTGTGAAGCTTTCTCTATTTCTTCAGCAGTAGGTGGGGCTATTTCTTCCCCCTCCCAGTCTACTATCAATAAATCGTTGGGACTACAGTGAAAGAAAGCACAGAGTTGAGCGAGGGTAGTAAAAGCGATCGCTCTTAGCGGAAGCTTTGCTTCATCGCATTCGCTTCGCCATTTTCTAGTTCCCTTAATTGTTGCCGATTGATTCCCGTAGATTCAGAAATTTATTCGTAACTGATATTTCCGGAATTAACTCTTAATTGTGCTAGTTTAGTTGTGACTTTCATGGTGCAAACTGACCTAGTAGTTTCTATTTTATTAAATTAGCAAAAAATTCTAATAAAAATCCCGCGCCCCCGCCCCACACTTCCCTTCTTTTTTACAAAAATAGCACTACGCATTTAGATGTTTGACATTGTCTTGATGCAAAGCGCGAGTGGTTTGAATTTACCGTAAGATAGTGGAGCCTTATTAAAAAATATTTAACCCTTTTCTGCATAACCTGCTAACTATAAAGGCTCCACTATCTAAGGTTTTGTCTCCGGGGAAACCCCCAAGACCGCGCTGCATCGCTCCTAAACTCCGAAACATAGTCCTAGCTTACTTTTGACTTCTGACTTCTGACTTCTAACTTCTGACTTGCGCGTAGCGCTATATCAGATGCACCCTACTGTTGCCTGTTCCCTATTCCCTGTTCCCTTTGCTATAGGCAGATGACGATGGAAATTACTAAAGAACCCTTCTGGAGATACTCGTTCTTTCCAAATCCGGCGACACTCATACTGTAAATCTACAAATTCCCGGGATGATAGATTGTCGTGAAACTCAGCAATTTTCTCGCCAATTAAATGAAGTTCATTCTCCTTTATCCAAACACAGTATTTCTTCCAATCAATGTCAAAGTCGTAGGGAAGCACACAATCGGTATCTACAAGAACTGGAATTCTGCCACAGCACAATGCTTCATAGAAACGAAAGGAATTGTTTCCTGACCCACGGCAACAGAAGATATAGTCACTGTCTATTAAATTATGGACAAATTCTAGTCGATGCTTTTGCTTTAACTTGACGTCCGGTTGATTCAAGAAAACTAGGTTGTCTCTAATCATAAAGTTGGTGATTATGTTAGGGTCTTTGGCTAAGATATCTAGGGCTCGACGTCTTAACACATGTCCCCAATTATAGGGAGGGATACTAGTTTTCGAGTTCAAGACATTCTTTTTGACTCTAGAGCATAAAACGTTTAAATTGGTTTTGGTATTTGGTTTGACGGCATATCCACAGAAACCAACGACAGGTTTTAAGCGTTTTTGGCGGATATTGAGTTTGTTGTCCAGATAGTTTTCAACAAAGTCTTCGCTCCACTGAGGTAGGGTGAAATCGGTGTTTTTTCTCAGGGAGCGATAGAGGGAGTTACGGAATACAAAATCACTTTCAATCGGTAAGTTAACATGGGAAGAAGCCCCACCAAAAAAGCTGATTAAGGGTTTGCCTGCTAATTTAACGTTTTCTGCTAATTGTCTGGCTTTATCTTCCAATTCAGAATTCCATAGTGCCCAATTAACTGGTACAATAGCAATATCTGCTTCCTCCAGAGACGACATCTTAAATAGAGACTTTCCAATCTCTACATAGTGGTCAAAACAACTACTAATGGGATCCTCAGGATTTTCTGGAGGCTTGCCCCAAAAGGGATATAGAATTGCCTCATAGGTCATGCCCTCTGGGAGATAGTTCTGGTCACAGAAAATTTTCAACGTCATAATTTTAGGCTCTAGGGAACAGGGAATAGGGAACAGGGAAAAAATCCTGTGTACCTCAGGTGCGACCCGTGGTGAATTTAATTCGCCAAGGTCAAGCTCACCTAATAGCTAAAAAACCCCTCTAACACTTTAGACGTCATTAAATCACACTTTTAGGCTATATCCATGCCTTTTTGCCAAATTATTTAGTCTTGAAAGTTCTTAGGGAATACGGAGCTTCGCAGCAGAAATATGTCTTAACCTTTACTTCAACTGCCATACCAAAAAATTTGCCTGCCTATCACAGGCTGGAAGCCTGTTCCACATTGGAAAAAGGGTAAAGGGTTAGGGAGTCCACTCCTGGGCACACACCACACGAAAACCAATATTGCCGACGAGGTGCGTCCAGTCCCAATTAAAGACGCCGCGAGACCCAGAACGGCAGTTTTTAGGCATGGTGTAGCAGGAACCACCCCGCCACAGCCGATGTTTATTATCATTTTCATTATTACTATCCGGTTCATCTTGCCAGGCAGTGCCATCTGTCGGCGCACCTTCATAGTTATCATGCCAATGGTCTGCACACCACTCCCAAACATTCCCATGCATATCGTAGAGTCCAAAGTCATTGCCTAGTCCAAAACTTCCTACTGGGGTTGTTTCCTGAACATATTTGCCTTTATAACCAGAGCCATAAGTAGAGTTGCCATGATAGTTAGCTAGGTCCGTTGTAATTGTCTCGCCAAAATGAAACGGGGTGGTTGTTCCGGCTCTACAGGCATACTCCCACTCGGCTTCACTGGGCAAGCGATAAGGGCGTTTGGTATACTCAGACAGCCGCGCACAAAACTCCACCGCATCATACCAAGAGACTCCCTCAACAGGTCGGTCTTCCCCTTTAAAATAGGATGGATTGGGTTTAAGTTCTCTGTTGACTTGGGTTAGGGCAGCGACCGCTTGCCATTGGGCTTGGGTCACTTGGTATTTACCCATGAAAAAGGATTTAACGGTGACTTGATGCTGGGGACTTTCACTGTTGCTATGCCCCTCTTCTGTTTCTGGGGAACCCATCTCGAAAGTCCCACCAGGGATGGCAACCATGTCCAAGGTGATACCATTTCCCAAGTCTTCAGTGAAGTATTGGGCGGAGTGGGTTTCTCGGTTAATTTCTTGACCTTGTGCATTTACCGTTAGCACCTCAAACTCGAAGAATTTTGGCACTACCTCAGCAACTAATTTACCGCGAAAATCAATTCTGCCTTCTTCTGGATTCTGTAACCATCCTTCAAATAACCTTCCTGTCTGCTCACCTTCCCAGAAATAGCCATCTTCACTCCCAACGTTAAAGGTGATACTAGCAGCAGTCTCATTATCCTCAAAATCCCAAGACAGTGTTTGCCCTTCCAATGTCCAGTTTTGGATCGCTGCTAAGCCAAACCGAGAACGCAACCACACCTCACCCTGCTTAGAAATAAACAAATGTTCTATCCCTTCATGCCAGTTCCCAGATCGTCCTCCCCATTTCACTGCACAAACATATTCTCCAGCGTACGCAAAAATCTGATTCATTCCTACTACAACAGCACCAATATTTGCTTGTTCAGTGGGACCTTCAGGACGATCTATTGTCCACCAACTTAATGCGTTATCGCGATTATAGGCTTGAGCGTAGCGAGTACGAATGTAATAGACACCAGGAGTATAAGGAATATTTAAGGAGAATGACACGGTTTGCCAGCCATTGCTTGTACTTCCCCCCATCCAAACACAAGCTTGGGCGCTCTCTTCTCCTGCTATACCGACAATAATTTGGTTAATAGCTGTCCCACATTCAGGGCAATCATAATTAATCTCCATCGTTGCATTTATTTGCCCTCCTTTACTCAAAACGATTTGGTTGCCTTCACCATTTAATTTTAAATTTCTGGTCCAAAATCTATTTCCTTGCCCTCCTCCAAATTTATATACAAATTGAGCTTGAATTGCTTGAGTGATGAGTACATTTTTTAGTATCTGCGTTAAATCTGGGGGAATTTGACCTTTGAGCCAGATTCCGAGGGATTCAGCAAATTTCATTAAGGAGTCATATTGACTCAACTGGGGTCTAAATTCTTGAATTAAACGCTGTAATCGGGCTAATTCTGCCTGTCCATTTTTTCCTCGGTGAACCAATCCTTGTAGGGCTTTAGCAATCTCTTCTTCTGCTTGAGTGCGATGTTGATCTAAATACACCATTGCTGCCCATTGTTGTGCCTGGAATTCTCGCTGTCGGCTGGCGGGATTGGTTCCCATTAAATAAGTAACGTAATCCATCAGCAATTGGGCAACGGATTTGAGGCGATTTCTGCCAAATTTGTGCTGAAATTCTGGTGTTTCAAATTGTGCCAATAAATGAGACCGTACCGCCGGAGTCATGGCATATAATTCATAACCAACTGGACGGCACAACTCCGACAACAGTAAATCCGCTTCTGCTATCCAAGGCACTTCCTCGTTGAGTAAAAATTGCACTCGGATATAATTCACCAATTCCGGAGTCAAAACCAAGGGTAAGGCGCAATGACAAGCTAGATAGCGATAGTTGGGCTCAAACCTGGCCACAAACCGTTCAACTTGTTGCTTGGCTATTTCTTCGGTTAATTGGTCAGATGAGGAAGTTGTCATAGATCTTAACGAATCTGTGCGATCGCTTGATTTAACCCATGAGGATCCAGAGGGTACATTGGTACTAAATGAGCGATAAATTGGGCAGTGCTTCCCTGCCAGCGTTCAGAGGGAACGGGATTCAACCAGGCTATTAACTTGGTATGCTGTCTAATGTGCCACAAAACTTCAGCCGTTGCTGAAAATCTTTCGGAACGGCGATCGCCACGAGCTGCTCCCCCATCGCTGACAATTAAAACACTGGTATCCCCATCAGACTCTGCCAAAATCCACTCAAACTTTACCTTTTCGGTTAGATAAGGGTCTTTATAAACATACTCTGCGGGAACGTTGTGGAAATAGCCCACCCGCACCCGTTCGATATTACTTTCGTCTTGGGCGGTTTCGACTAAATCTCGCGTAAAACGGTGAAAGGGAGTCATGGAGCCTTCCTGATCCAGCAACAAGAGCAAATCAGCGTGATTTTGCTCCCTTCGGCTGTATTTCGGCTTTAAAAAAAATCCCTGTTGGCAGACGTTGGCAATTGTCCCTTCCACATCCAGAACATCCTCTCTACCATCTGCCACCATCCGCCGTAAATAACGCCAGCTATAAACCATATACCTGCGAGAAATGGGATAATACCCTTGGAAATCCCGGTCTTCTGTGTGTTCTAATAAATTGATTGATGATTTGACCGGCAGTAAGGATAATTCAGGAACTGGAGTCGGAGAGTCTACCATCGATGGAACTTGTTCCCCAGGGGAAACAGGAGGAGGATTCTTAGGGGAGGACGATGATTCGGGGGATTCTGAGGGAATTTCCCTAGGTTTTGCCTTCTCTTGGCTTTCTTCTGCGCTAATGGAACGAAAAATGACGTCTAAATGGTCTTGTTGGGCTAGGGAATGACACCAAAGCGATCGCAGGAGTTTTTTGAGAGCATTGGCATCCTGCACTCCCCAGCCGCCTTCAATAGCTTGTAAGGCAGCTAAATATTCATTAATTCCCAAAGCAAACCCATCCCGGCGCAACCGGTAAAACAGGCGAGTTAACAGAGGGTGGGGATTAACGTTAGTCATACCAATTTCATAAGACAGTGTAACACGTAGAAGATCCCCCTAAATCCCCCTTAACAAGGGGGACTTTAACTCCAGTTCCCCCCTTTTTCAAGGGGGACTTTAAGTCGAGTTTACCCCTTTTTCAAGGGGGACTTTAAGTCGAGTTTACCCCTTTTTCAAGGGGGACTTTAAGTCGAGTTTACCCCTTTTTCAAGGGGGATTTTAACTCCAGTTCTCCTTAACAAGAGGGACTTTAACTCCAGTTCCCCTTAACCAGGGGGACTTTAACTCCAGTTCCCCCCTTTTTCAAGGGCAGGGCTGTTTCAAAGTTTAATAAGTTAACGAGAAAAGGAGATAGGGGGATAGGGGGATAGGGGGATAGGAAAATAGCTCAAAATTTTCCGAAAAATCCCCAAATTTAGTCATTAAAATCTGACAAATTAGTTGGGAGGAAGCAACTCCAATGACTAACAATTCGTGATTCGGCCTTCGAGGAGGGTTAGATAAATTTGGCCAAAATTCCGACTATTCGCGCTCCTTATTCCCCTCCTGGGAGGGGTTAGGGGTGGGTCCCCATCTCCCCATCTCCCCATCTATTTTTGGCCAGAATGAAACAGCCCTGCCTTAACCAGGGGGACTTTAACTCCAGTTCTCCTTAACAAGGGGGATTTTAACTCCAGTTCTCCTTAACAAGAGGGACTTTAAGTCCAGTTCCCCCCTTTTTCAAGGGGGGCTAGGGGGGATCTGATCTGTAGCCTCATTAAAGGAAATTGGTATCATGAACCTGCATAATTGGGATTTTGCCAATCTTGCCGCAATTTAAAGACTAAATCTCGATAGGGAATTGTATTGTCTTGCTGGAGTTTAGTCACAGCATAGGGTTCCGATTTAAAGTGATGTAAGGCAGCCAGCCAATCCAGAAACTCACTGGTCCCCGGAGGTTTAAACAGACTTTTATCCTGTCGTATCTTTAAAAATTTAGCGATCGCAGTCGTCACTAAATCGGATTTGGGCATTGCCATTGTCTCTGGTTTCTGTTTCTGTTGATAGTGAACCTTGACAATTTTCTCTAACTCTTCTGGTTTACTAGGGAAACGCACATAGTGATATAAACAGCGGCGTAAGAAGGGAGAGGGGAGACTGCCTTTTTCTTTATTACTGGTAATAATGATAATTGGTAGTTGCTCTTGATTCGCCTCAATGGTTTCTCCTGTTTCCCGAATAAAAAATTTACAAGGTTTATCCAATATCGACAGTAAATCATTGGGGAAATCTACATCAGCCTTGTCAATTTCATCAATTAGCAACACTGCCGGATAGTCGTGGGATTTAAACGCTTTTCCCAGGGAACCTAGTTCACGGTAATCTTTTGGTTCTTGAGGATTTCTCGGTTGTCCAGTTTTCGGATTAATAGACGGGGTTAAGTTTTGGGTTTGGACATCATGCAAGCGCAAAATCGCATCGTATTCATATAATCCCTCTTGGACTTTCGTGGTTGAACGAATATCCCAGCGATAAAAGGGCAACCCTAACTCATAAGCCACTGCTACTGCTAATCGGGTTTTACCACATCCCGATTCTCCTTCAATTAACAGAGGTCTTTGGAGGAAAATTGCCAAATTCACGGCTTCAATTAATTCGCTGTCTGCAATATAGGGTTCTAATTCTGTGGGAGAATCTGGATGACATTGTTTAGGTCGATGTTTTGGATTGCCCTGGAAGATGTATTTAGGAGGATTCATTAACTATTCCTTTACTAATTTAGCTAAATATTGTTCTAATTTTGAGCAAACTGTACTAGGAATACCACGATTAGATGATTTATAAATTGTTCTGGCTATTTTTTTGCTTTTTGGTTTAGATAATCCATAGACTTGTTGAAGCCAATGATCAATATCACTTTCTTTCCATTTACTCAAAGGCAATTTGATTATTTTTAAACTATCAAACTCGTTGTAATTACAACAATAACTCAGCTTTTGATAAGATTCAGGTATGATTGAACTTATAGAACAAAACAACAAAAACTTAACCCAAGAGTAATCCTGGGAAATATCTTGATGTTTTTGGTTCAAAGACTTCCAAAAATACTCAATAAACCAAGATAAAAGTCTATCATCATTTTCAGTAAGAGAATCCCAATTGGTAAAATCAAAAAAAACAATGCTTCCTCCCTGTACACTGTCACCGATCTTCTCAATAATTTTATGGATGTATTGTTGATCATTGGGATGAGGTTCAATTGGCTTAAAATAATCCGCGATCGCATTTAGCAAACTTCGCTCATCGGAAATATCAGGTCTTAAGAAGGGGTCTATAGGACAATACTTAAGTTTACCATAACTTTTGCTACTAAGATAGTATTGAATTTCTGCAACACATAAATCTCCTCGCATCAAGGAGGTATTGTCAAGTAAAAATAAAGCCAAGCCTCCTTGTTCACCTAAACAATTGTCTAGAATATAATTGACGATTTTTTTTTGGTTATGGAAGTTAATTTTAGAGATTTTATTAGAAATAGTATGTTGTGGATTAGGACTAGCGGAGGAATCGCTCTTAGTTTTTAATAAATTGAGTTTATTCTCGAACTTTTTGAGTTGTTCAGAGTAGTACTGAAACTTTCTATCTAAATTTTCCAGCTGATCCAGCTCTGAAGTGAAACTCATCTCTTTTATGACATCTTCAATGCGTTGATTCCATAGATTACAAATTTTTTGTAGATTTTCGATTTCTGTGCTAGTTGTCATTTTTGAAATTTTTATCTAAAAACCCCCAAGCTCTCTGTCAATTTCTTCTATTTTTTCAAAATAGAAAGTTATTTTTTGTTCCAAATTTCGAGATTTATCTAAATCTGACGTAAACCCCATTTGCTTTCTGACCGCTTCGACGTTTTCTTCCAACTCTCTCTTTCGTTGTTCGAGAAACTTTTTCTTAGCAGAGAACAAACCTGGCTTAACTTGCTTTTCTATTTCCTTAGTTCGGATAACAATTGACTCCAAATATACCCAAGCTTTCAATAAAATTTGTGTCGAAATCATAAACGCGACTTTTGCCTCTCGCTTGCGGTCTGCCGCAACTACCATCCCCACCACTCCCTGTAACTCTTCATCCCAAACCGGAGAACCACTAAATCCTGGTTCAATTCCGTATCCAGTTAGAGTTTCCAGTTGAATCCATTGTTTAGCATTTTGCTCCGATAATACCCCAGTTACCCAAACCCCAAAAGAAACGTTCTGAGGACAGCCAAATACTTTAAATCGATTATTTGCAAGATTTTCTGATAACAGCAGGCGAGTCGCGTTAGCAGAAGCAGGAAGGTTATCAAGCTTCAAAACAGCAATATCTTCTATCGCTTCTTCGGAATCTTCTAAAGGAGATACAGGATGCCAGCAAACCACCCTCGCCGAAAATTTATCTTTGGAATTAAGTAAAGGAAAATCAACGTTTATTTCTCCCTCAGGGCAGCTCTTTGTCCTTCTAGGAATTAACAATACATCTGCTACGACATGAGCACAGGTTAACGCATAGTGTTCGGATACCAGAAAGCCAATACCAACGACTTGGTCTTGATAAAAGAGTCGAATAATTGAAGTCTTATGGGCATTAAAATCCATTGATTTAATTTATCCTCGACTTGGCCTGATTCTTATTACTCCATTTCAAGGTAATTTCATAGCTCACTTCGCCACCCACAGAGGCAAAGACGGCTCCCGCATCTGCCGTCAACTTCAAACCAAATTTTACCTCCACTTCATCGGCGGGTTGGTTGAGGTCGCGCAATTTGGTGATCACCGCAGAAGCAACCGGTTTGATTTGATCTAGAGCTTCTTCAAAGGTCTGCCGTGCCTTGAGGACTTGTTTTCCTCCCAGGCTGACTCGCTCAATACCACGGCTTTCTGGTTTTTCCACTTCTACCAAAAATGTAGTTCCATCCGCTAGGGAAAATTGCGCTAATTGTTTTTCTGCCATAGTTTGTGTCTTTTTACTTCCATTCAGCAACCCCAGACATTGTTGATCAGCTAGTAATTGTCCTGATCACCCAGGCTGCGATCGCAAGACTAATCCCCACAGCAACTACCAAAACTACAGCCAACCCGGACAACAGTAAGACCAGAAACAACCAATCGGATTTTTGTGGTGTTGATGATGATACATTTAGTTCTTTCTCTAACAACTCGACATTTTTGACATTTGCCTTCCACGCCGCATCCACCAAATCCCCTAAGACTGGTATAGAACCACTAACTGTCTCAAGAAGGATATTTAGCACCATCTCCACCAAGGTAGATCGAGACACTCCCAGTCGTGCTGCTTCTACCACAATGTATGATGAAATGATAGTTCCCACAAAATCACCACCCCCTGGTAACAGACCGATGATGGGATCTAAACCAATCCGATAACGTGTTCCAGGGATAGGAATAGCATTATCCAGTAGGTAGCTTACCCGACGTACACGCCTTAAGGTCGATGTTTTGCGATCATTCCTCATGGGGTTTAATAGGTTGAAGGTTGTTTGGTTGAATGTTGAATGTTGAATGTTGAATGTTGAATGTTGAATGTTGAATGTTGAATGTTGAATGTTGAATGTTGAATGTTGAACGGATAAGGCAGAATGGTAAATTCTTAATTCTTAATTCTTAATTCTTAATTCTTAATTCTCAATTCTTAATTCTTAATTCTTAATTCTTAATTCTCAATTCTTAATTCTCAATTCTTAATTCTCAATTCTTAATTCTTAATTCTTAATTCTTAATTCTAAAGTTTTAGCTCATATCATTATTTTTTGGCCTTGGCTAATTTTCTTATTGGTCTAGCTCTCATCTGGGATGCTTGCATTGCTTCTCCTACTATCACATTCAACTGGTCCCCTAATAACAGTACCAGAGAAGTCATGTAAAGCCAAACCTGTAAGATAATCACAGCTGTTACAGTACCATAGACTTTGTTGTAATTGGTGAAATTGGCACCAACGTAGTGCCGAAACAACCCTGAAGCCACTGCCCAGGAAATGGCTGCTAAAACTGCTCCTGGCAATATCGGTGTTCCGATCTGCCAACGGCTTGGTCCGTAGCGATAGATAAAGGCAAAGGATGCCGCCACCATACTCAAGGCTACGGGCCAGGTCAACATACTCCATAGTGTCAACAAGATTGAATATCCACTCGTATCAACGACTGTTTTTAGCACCCAGTGACTGATAAATACCAAAAAAGAGGCAATCACCAGCAGTATGATACTACCAATGGTTAAGCCCAGAGAAATCAACTTAGCTTTCCAAAAGGGTCGTTGTTGCTCTCGGGGAATGTTGTGGATGTGATCAAGGGCATTCATCGCTGCACTCAGTGCCCCAGAAGATACCCAAATGGCTATGATAAAACTCAGGGAAAATAGACTGCTATTGGTGCTGAGGTGAATCTGCTCGGTAAATTTCTCAATCGGCTCCAGTGCCTGAGCCGGACCCACTTCCTTCATCATTCTCAGAGCTTGATTCTGTGCCACTTCACTCAGCTCGGGAGGGTGGTGGTACCAGGTTAATTGTAAGGAATATTCAAACAAGCCAATCGCTGTCAGAATTGCTAAAATTGCTGGAAACAGAGCTAACATGGCGTTATATGCCATTTCAGCAGATAGACCCATTAAGCGACGTTCCATCGCACGGGTGAAAGTCTCCCTGAGGGTTACCAGATTCAGGTAACCAAAGAAACGGAAGAAAAGAAAAAAACGCTTAGATAGCATAGGTTCTGATTTCTACAGGGGCTTGCTATGAATTAATTTGCCAATTTTACCTATAGTTTGCCCATTACTAGTGTTCAGTAGTTCAATCGACACACTTTACTATTTTATTGACAGTTGACCGTTAACCCTCAGTAAGCATTCAGCTATCAGCTATCAGCTTTCAGCGTGTCGCGTATCAGCGTGTCGCGTATCAGCCTGTGGCCACACTACGGGAAAAGTTTATGCCCATAACGCACATGCTTACAACCCTCAACTCTCAACCGTGATTTAATTTGATTATATTTGAAGTGCTATAGCCGATGGAGTAGTTGTTGATGAGCAACAATGGGTCAGTTACCCAATGGTTAGCCCAAATCAAGGAACTTAAGCAGCAGCTGGCAGATAGCATTAAAGAGTGCCAAGCTGCGGATAAAAGTGCAGCTCATTGGCGTCAGTTATATAATACTGAAGCTCAGCAACGGCGTATAGAAAGCCAACTCGCTCAAGAGCAAATCGAAACTCTCAAGGCTCAACTCCAACAATTACAACAAGACGGATTTCAACTCAAATCAGATCAACTGGAGACGGTATCGAGTATTGAGCAGAATCTGGAACAACTGCAAACGGTTGAGGAATTAAGGGCAACCCTTAAGTCGGTCATGGCAGAACGCGATCGCTTAATTGATGCCTTAAAGACTGAGCAAGCCAACCATGCTCAAACCCGGGAAAACTTAACGGTTGTGATTAGTGATACTGTTGAGCAACTGGCTAAGGAAAGAAAGAGTAAACCGTCCCAGGTAGAGGAAGTTACCGTTACGGAGTCTTCCCCATCTCCCGATCTCCCTAGCTTCGACAATGAAGATAGTTGGTAAGTATATGCGCTACGCGCACGCTACTTGAGGTGCAGTCAGCGGTCAGCGGTCAGCTTCGTGGCACAGGCTTCCAGCCTGTGACTTCACTCAGATCAAAAAATGGTTACCTCTTTCATTCACAAACTGATAGCTGATAGCTGATAGCTGATAGCTGATAGCTGATAGCTGATAACTGATAGCTGATAGCTGATAGCTGATAGCTGATAGCTGATAGCTGATAGCTTACCTAGTCACTGTCCATGATAGGATTCATCACAATGGTGCGAGATATCAGTACAACATTGCTCACCACCAAGTGTCACCTATACGATATACTTTACCTGAACTCTACAAATAATGACATCAAGGATAGTATCTATGTGCAGAGTACTGGGATATATTGGAGAACCTTTAGCAATTTCCAAGTTAATCCTCGAACCTGATAATTCTTTGGTTAATCAAAGTTACGATTCAGATTACCATCATATGGTACAGTTAGCAGGGTTTGGACTTGCTACTTGGAAAAAAGACACTCTCACCGCCAATTATCCTTTCATCTATAAAGGAACTAAACCACCTTTTTATGACAGAAATTTACAGTCTTTGTGTGAGAGTCATGAGACTAATTTACTTTTATCCCACATCCGAGCAGCATACTACACTTATGAAGCGGTTGTCCATGAGCATAATTGCCACCCGTTTATTTTTCCAGGATTCCGTTTAGCTTTAGCACACAATGGCTGGATATACGGGTTTCAAGAGATTCGCTTCCCTTTATTAAATAAGTGCAGACCAGAAATTATCCAGAATCTAGAGGGAAGTACCGATACTGAGGTAATCTATGCTCTAATTATGTCACAGGTCGATGATCCGACCAAGGATTTGTCTGTTGATGAAATTATAGATGCTATCAACAAGACAGTTAAAATTATTCTTGATGTTCAAACTGAGTACAATTGTGAAGGAATCAGTGTTATAAAATTGTTCCTGGCAGATAGTAATGATTTATTAGTTGCCAATCTCGGGATTGGCTATAACCGACAGCTAAATGTACCAGGTGACTGGCAAAAATTAACAAATGAAGAATTACAAGAGCTGAAAAGCGATAGTGAAAAAGATGCATTGTACCTCCTCAAGAGTCCTGTTTGGTCATTGAAGGGCAAAAATTTTGGAGATTATGATGGTTTTAAGATGGAATCTGCAGCAGATGAAGATGTACGCTCTGTTATTATTTCTTCCGAACCACTGACTGAAGATTTTACTGGTTGGTCACAGGTTCCTTTTCAACATATTTGTTTTTTCGATAACAATAATGGTAATCCAAAAGTTGAGACGAAACCATTTCCCTTCAACTAATTTTTATCCAGTCGCTGATTTATAACTGGTAATCGAGCGAGTAGGTTGGTTGGGTCGAGGTGCGTTGGCCCAACTATCAATACTATTGCAGTTCTTAATTGCTGTGAGGTACTTTCTTTATGGGTTGCGCGGGAGTACGGAGTAGGGAGTAGGGAAGTCAGCAAATATGTTTACTGCTGGACTATACGGCAGTTGAACTATAACATCCTTGATTCCATTTCCTATAATAGAGCGTTATAGCGCTGATCAAAAAACCTGGAAATCATGAAAAAATACATTCCACTCCTAGGGCGGATATGCCTTTGTGCTATTTTTATTAAAGCTGGTATCGATAAACTACTTAACCCAACCTATACTCAACAATTGATGGAATCCAAAGGGGTTCCCGGTATACTGATTATTCCCACCATCATTATACTGTTGGGGGGTGGATTATCCGTATTACTAGGCTATAAAGCTCGTTGGGGAGCATTAGCGCTAATTGGATTTTTAATTCCCACGACCTTGATTTTTCACACAGATTTCTCTAATCAAATGCAAGAAATTCAATTTCTGAAAAATCTAGGACTAATTGGTGGATTATTGATGGTAGCAACCTTTGGACCAGGACCAGTTAGCTTTGATAACCGCAGTGTCTGGGATCGAATCCAGTTCCCCTTGTCATTAAAGTATGACTGGCGGAGAATCTTACGTCGATCTCGGTTTTAGGGAGTCGGGAGTCGGGAGTCGGGAGTCGGGAGTCGGGAGTCGGGAGTCGGGAGGTTTGGGGAGATGGGGAGATGGGGAATCAGATGAGCAAATTCATCAAGACAATGATAAAAAAAGTATTTAAAGATACCAAATTAATCCCAAACTAATTCTTCCCTCTCCCCAAACTCTTGTGCTCTCCCCTCTCTCCCCACACTACCCCCTCTCCTTCAACTGTGTCACTAGGTTCTTAACCTTAGAACTGTTGAGGAATTGCAGAAATTCCTGGGTCAGCTGCTGCTCCTTTTGCCTAAACTCAAGAATACGGTCTTGCTGAACAGGAGTTCTTTCTGCTATCGGAATAGTAATCAGTTGATTGAGTTGTTCCCTGAGGGAAAGCTGCTGCTGTAAAATCTCCTCATAGCCTGCTTTGATTTGCTCCTCCTCAGGTAAGTATGGTATTTTTTCGTGAACCCTAGTTTGAGTCTTGTCCTGATTAGACAAATCGTCTTTTTGTTCTGGCACTGGGAATAAATTTAGCACCAGTTGCGCCGACTGCACCCGTTTTTGTTGCTGCAGCAACTCAGATAAACTTAGATAGGCATTATCCAAGTTGAGTTTATAGGACTGCTTTTGCTCCTGAGACAATTTCTCTTGAGACAGTTTAGTGACATCTTGCCCCAGGGACTGATATACATTGACTGCTTGCTTATGAAAAATAATCGCTAGTTCTGGCTGGTTTTGTGCCGCCAGTACAGCACCAATAGTCCTAAAGGTAAATGCTTCCCCAGCTTTTGAACCCACTTCCCGATGAATCACTAGGGCTTGTTGGTAGGTTAAGAATGCTTGTTCGTACTTTCCTAGACGATGGTAAGCGATACCTAAATTATTCAGAAGCATTCCCACTGAAATGCGATCGCTTACTTCCTGGGCAATAGTCAAGGCTTCCTGATAGGACAACTGTTCCTGTTCGTGGTTGCCTAGACGGTGGTAAACTAACCCTAGGCTATTAAGCAGTGTTCCTTGGTCTGCCTGTGACACTAGAGAATTGTTTTCGGGATTATCCAGTATTTCTCGATAGATATCGAGAGCTTGCTGGTAGGAATCCAGGGACTGGTGCTCCTGACCCAGCTTATAGTATATATTCCCCAAATTATGGAGAGTCCTGCCTTCGTAGCCACGATTGCTCACTTCTCGGTAGATGGCTAAGGCTTGTTGATAGAATTCTAGGGACTTTTGATCGTCCCCTAGGTTGGAATACGTTAACCCCAGATTATTAAGAGTACTCCCTTCCCCGGTACGATCGCCTAATTCTCGATCAATTGCTAAGGATTGCTCAAAGAACGACCTTGCTAACTGATATTGACCCAGTTCATCATGAACCCACCCAATAAAATATAGCGCTACTCCTTCTTGATAGCGATCGCCAATGTTTCGTTTAAGTTCTAGGTACTGCTGGAAGCTCTGTAAAGCCTCTTGTAATTGACCTGTACTTAACTGTTGGCGACCTTTAACATAGAGCTGCTGGGGTGGAGTGACTTGGTCAAGACTAGTTTGGTCAAGACTAGTTTGGTCAAGACTAGTTTGGTCAAGACTAGTTTGGTCAAGACTAGTTTGGTCAAGACTAGTTTGGTCAAGACTAGTTTGGTCAAGACTAGTTTGGTCAAGACTAGTTTCGTCTTGACCAAGAACAGGCGAAAGGGGGAATGTCACAGAAATGAGTAAAGAGGCAGTGGTCAGCAGGAAGGATGAAGGAACATGAATAAAGGATAAGAGTTTTTGCTTCAATTCAAACTTCCTAGTTTCCACTTGACAAGTGTGTTGTCACATCTTATTATATATCCTGATTTTAATCAGTTTGTCAGCAAGTACAATTACTTATTCACTCTCTGACTTACCCTCTTGGTCATCATCTTTTGTTTTCTTAGTAGTCTTCTTGGTGGATTTCCCAGAGGTTTTCTTTTTGGTGGAAGTAGTTGATTTACTGGACTTGCGACCAGATTTACCCGATGACGCCTTAGCTGCTATGAGTTCCAAGGCAGTTTCTAAGGTTAACTCCTCCATGGATTTTCCCTCTGGCAGAGAGGCATTAACTTTGCCATGGTTCACATATACCCCATACGGACCCTGATAAATATTGACTGGTTCGCCATCTTTAGGATGAACCCCTAGTTCCCGTAAGGGTGTTTTAGTCTTGCTGCGAGAACCGCCCCTTGTCCTCTTAGGTTGTGCCAGCAGCTCTAGTGCACGGTCTATGGTAATTGTCAAGACGTTATCCTCACCTTTAAGGGAGCGGTAATCTTTGCCCTCTTTCCCTTGGTCATGGACAACATAAGGACCAAAGCGTCCGATTGCGGTTTTGACGGGTTTGCCTGTTTCCGGATGAGGACCGAGAAGGCGGGGGAGTGCTAGGAGACCCACTGCCATTTCTAGGTGTACATCTTCCTTATTTACCCCCTTAGGCAAAGAGACACGTTTGGGTTTTTTCTTCTTATCCTCTGTTACGTCACCTAGCTGTAGATAGGGACCATAATTGCCATTAAGGATATAAATTGGTTCACCAGTTTCCGGGTGTAGTCCCAATTTGTCTGGCCCCTCCATTTTCTGCTGAATCAGTACCTGAACCTGCTCAATGTTTAATTCAGCTGGGGTGAGGTCTTGGGGAATCGAAGCAGTAAATACACCATTGCCATTGTCCACTTCGACATAGGGACCAAATTTCCCGATCCGGACTCTAGCATCGAGGTCTTCGAGTTCAACAGTACGGGCAACAATGGGGTCAATCTCATTAATCCGTTCCTTGACTTGGTTGTCGAGACCCTTTTCTCCCAAATAAAAGTTCTGCAGGTAAGGAAGCCAGTGCGCTGCCCCATTGGCAATCTCATCTAAGGTGCGCTCCATTTTGGCCGTGAAGCTCGTGTCCACCAAGTCGGGAAAGTTTTGTTCGAGCAAATTAGTAACTGCAAACGCGGTAAAGGTGGGAGCAAGGGCATTTTTCAGTTTCTGAGCATAGCCTCGGTCAATGATAGTACCAATAATACTAGCGTAGGTACTGGGACGACCAATCCCCTCTTGTTCCAAGGTTTTGACCAAAGTCGCTTCCGTGTAACGGGCTGGGGGTTGGGTTTCGTGACCGATAGCTTCTAGTTCTCTACAGTTAGGATGATCTCCGACTTTCAAAGCTGGCAGAATCACTTCCTGGTTTTCTAGAGCAGCGTTGGGGTCATCAGACCCTTCCACATAAGCCCTGAGATAACCTGGGAAGTCAATGCGCTTACCGGTAGCCCGAAATCCGGCATTTTCCACTTGCAAATCAACCACAATTTGAGTTTGTCGAGCATCCGCCATTTGACAAGCAACGGTACGCTTCCAAATCAGGTCATAGACTTTAAATTCGCGATCGCTTAATCCCGTTTCTTGAGACGTTTTGAATGTACTCCCTGCTGGACGAATAGCTTCGTGAGCTTCTTGAGCTCCTTTGCTCTTAGTGGTATACTTTCTCGGCTTGGGGCTAAGGTACTCTACCCCGTATTTTTGTTCAACGCAGCTACGGGCTGCTGTGATCGCTTGTTCAGACAAATGTACTGAGTCTGTACGCATATAGGTAATGAAACCCTTTTCATACAGACTCTGGGCAGTCCGCATCGTATCACGAGCCGATAGTCCCAGTTTCCGGTTTGCTTCCTGTTGGAGGGTCGAGGTAGTAAAGGGGGGTGAGGGTTTGCGAGTAACAGGTCGTTCTTGTAAATTAGTAACCGTCCAGACTTTATCGATCAGGCGGTCTTTGAGTGCTTTCGCCTCCAGTTCACTCAACAATTTGACCTGCCTACCTTGGATAATGTTACCTGTATTGGCATCGAAATCACTACCGGTAGCAATTTTAACCTTATCCAGGGTTACTAGCTTAGCGTCAAAGGAACTTCCTTCTCGCTGTAGAATCCCTTTCAAATCCCAATAGGTGCCCTTGCGGAAGGCACGGCGTTGCCGTTCTCGAGTTACCAACAGCCGCACTGCTACAGACTGTACCCGACCAGCTGATAAGCCCCAAGCCACTTTTTTCCACAGCAGCGGTGAGAGGGTGTAGCCCACGAGTCGGTCAAGAATCCGCCTTGTTTCCTGAGCTCTTACCACCTGATCATCGATCTCACGGCAGTTTTGTAGGGCATTTTGAATAGCATCCTTAGTGATTTCATGAAATACCATCCGCTTAGTTGGCACTGTCGGCTTTAAGATTTGTAACAAATGCCAACTAATACTCTCCCCTTCTCGGTCTTCATCCGTAGCCAAAATCAGTTCATCAGAATCTTTCAGAGCTGCTTTGAGCTGTTGGACAACCTGTTTCTTGTCTTTAGGCACCAGGTAAAGGGGTTCAAAGTCAGCGTCCACATTCACCCCAAACTTAGCCCACTTTTCCCCCTTGTATTTTTCGGGGATTTCACTAGCTGATTGAGGTAAATCACGGACGTGACCCATGGAGGCTTCGACCTGGTAACTAGAAGGTAAGTAGTTCCGAATGGTGCGAGCTTTAGTAGGAGATTCGACAATTACAAGGGTTGTCATCGGAGTTTCAACAATAGCGGCGGTGTTGAATAGTCTAATTTAAATACTATTTCTCAAAGGTCGAGGGAGTAAGCCAGTATACTTGCTCCCTACTGAGTGTGGGTATTGTTTGCCAGCATAGTTTTCCACCATAGTTTTCCAGCATTAAGTACAACCCCCTGATGGCAGTATAAGCTTGCCTATTAATTTCTACAGTACGCCACTTGTGTCGCAGCCTAACACGAACAAGGAGCAACTGTGTCGGAAAGGGAGTGAGCCAACTCGACCATCGGTACGGGGATTTAAGGGCTACTTAATATGCGCTTCAGCAGTACTCCCCACTTTTTCGGATTGTGCTAGAAATAATGTTTACCTAGAGGTAAACCACGAATAGCTCATGTAGTGATGGCTAACCAATAGAGCACCGTTAACACCCTCAGTACACCCCTCTCCCAATTCCTCTCACGTCTGCTTAAAGATTTGTAAACAATTCGTTCGTTGCCTTCAAAGGTAACATTGCTCCGGTGTAGGACACAGCTAGTCTCACCTTACCGTGGCACAGAGGGCAGTGAAACGGCATAAATACTGAATTCTAGTTTGTCCAATCTCCAAGCCATACAAGCCTTTTGCCCAACTAGCTACAATCACCGATATGATAAGAAAGTTAATCTGGATACTCAAATAACCATAGATCATATCATTAAAGCCTATGGATTTTGCCAATCTTGCCGCCCAGTTGAATGCTGGGGTAATTTTGCCAGAGGGGATTGTAGTGATTACCCTCTTGCTAGTGTTAATCATTGACCTGATTGCTGGGAAAAAGTCTGCTCAAACTATTTCCTATGTAGCCATTGGGGGTCTACTTGCTGCCATAGTTGCCCTGTACTTCCAATGGGATGCTGCAAATCCCATCGCCTTCTTTGGGGAATTTAATGGTGACACCCTGAGTGTGGCATTTCGTGGCATCATTGCCCTATCGACTGTGTCAACGATTTTGATGTCAATTCGTTATGTGCAGCAGTCGGGTACATCCTTGGCAGAATTTATTGGCATTTTGCTCACGGCTACTTTAGGAGGGATGTTCCTGTCCGGGGCGGCGGAACTGGTCACGATTTTTATATCCCTCGAAACCCTCAGTATTTCGTCCTACCTGATGACGGGTTACATGAAACGTGACCCCCGTTCAAATGAGGCCGCGTTGAAATATTTGCTGATTGGAGCAGCCAGTTCAGCCGTATTTTTGTATGGTGTCTCCCTATTATATGGGTTATCTGGGGGACAAACCCAGTTGAGTGCGATCGCTCTTGGAGTTGCTGACCTAGAATCCGGTCAATCCCTAGGTCTTCTGATTGCCTTGGTGTTTGCGATCGCTGGTATTGCTTTTAAAATCTCAGCAGTTCCTTTCCACCAATGGACTCCCGATGTTTACGAGGGTTCTCCCACCCCAGTGGTAGCGTTTCTCTCAGTTGGTTCTAAAGCCGCTGGCTTTGCCCTAGCGATTCGTCTACTGATCACTGCTTTCCCATTGTTAAGCGATCAGTGGCATTTTGTATTCACTGCTTTGACTATCCTAAGTATGATTTTGGGTAACGTGGTTGCCCTAACTCAATCGAGCATGAAACGGATGCTAGCCTATTCCTCTATTGCTCAGGCTGGGTTTGTGATGATTGGTTTCATTGCTGGGACCCAAGCCGGTTACGCTAGCATGATTTTCTACATGCTGGTGTACTTGTTTATGAACTTAGGGGCTTTCGCTTGTGTCATTCTGTTTACCCTACGCACTGGTACTGACCAAATTAGTGAGTATGCTGGTCTTTATCACAAGGACCCACTGCTGACTTTGGTTTTAAGTGTTTGTTTGCTGTCTTTAGGTGGGATTCCACCCTTTGCTGGATTCTTTGGTAAAATCTATTTATTCTGGGCTGGTTGGCAAGCAGGATTGTATACTTTAGTGTTAATAGGTTTGCTAACTAGTGTGGTTTCGATTTACTACTACATCCGTGTGGTCAAGATGATGGTAGTGAAGGAACCTCAAGAAATGTCGGATGTGGTGAAGAATTATCCCGAAATTCGCTGGAGTTTACCCGGTATGCGTCCGTTACAGGTCGGTTTAGTGATGTCGTTAATTGCGACCTCTCTGGCAGGGATTTTGTCCAATCCGCTGTTTTCTTTGGCCAATGATTCTGTTGTTAAAACCCCCATACTCCAACAGGCGGTGATTACTACTCAGCTGCCTCAAGGGGATCAGGTTTCATTCATGAGTGCTGATAATTGAAGTGCTCAGAGCCATAGACCCGAAGCGCCCCTTCCTTTTGGATAGGGCGCGAACAAGAGGTGCGACAATAAGCGCGAATTTAATTCTTAATGGTAAGAGCGCACCTAAGATTTTAGCTTGAGTGAGTTAGCCTGACTTGAAAGTCAGGCTTTGTCTTGATGCAAAGCGCTAGTGGGGGAAACCCCCTCAGAACCGACTGCATTCCTTTTACTTATTGGATCGAGTTTTGGGAGAGATTTCTGCTCATGGATAATTGGAATGTCTTGAGACTTGCTAAAGCTTCACGGATTTTCCCTATCACTCGTTGAAGATTAGCTTTAGACAGTCTCCAATAGATGTACTGAGAATAATCTGCATAGAACTTGAGTAACGTGTGAAATTGCCACCTTTTAGGAATACAGTCATAGCCTAGTTGACACTCCCATCACGCTCATCGAAGATTATAGTGAGGGATTCTTAAGAGTAGAAAACCCTTAACGGCTGAGCCAAACAGCCTCTACACCCTCCGATAAAATCATTAGGCTTACTTGTATGTTTGCGGATTATATTCAGTGCTCCGTTGCAATCAGCGTTGATCAGCCAACCTTTACTGGTTCGATATAATCCACGCTTTACTCTTTTCCCGCTGAATGTGTATTTTTTTGGGTTATCAGCATTCCAGACGGGTAATTCATCCTGATCCAGACTAGACGCTTTACTAGTGTAGGACTCTTCTTGCTCAGCTAGTTCAATCCCATACCGTTGACAGAGGCTTTCCAGCTTGTCCTTAAACATATAAATCGGAATTTGGGTGAATTTTTGATTGTTTCGCTTGCCCATATTGACCCTTTGTTTTAGGTCAGGGTTGTACCCGATAACAATCTTGCTGATCTTGTTTTCCCTACACCAATTTACGACATACCTAGCTGCTTTGTTAGCGAAATCCCTGATTTTGTGATTTCGCTTCCTTAGCAATCTGGCTTGTCTATTAGTTAAGGCTTTGATACCTTGTAAGTCTTTGATAGATTGAAGTAGTGCATTGCGCTTATTGTAAAATTGATTGTCAGACTTAATCTTTTTTCCGTCAATAATAAATGACTTTTGGGTGGTACTAACCTGAGGGGGCGACGAAATAAGCTAAAATGCAGATTCTATAAGCAACCTAGCCCTTATACCTCGTTGATAATACTTTCGTTTATTAGGATTGAGTCTCATTAATTCGGTTACTAATTCTAGACAACAATCCTTAAACTTTACCCAGGTTTGACCATATAAACCAATGTAAAAACTGCTATGTCTCC
>NZ_JAAHHM010000007.1:0-144614 GCF_010692445.1 Moorena sp. SIO3E8
CTACGGGTATCGGTAATAACTTTGAGTTGGTTGGAGTTGTCCAAAAAACCCCGAAAAACTACGGTGCGGTTAGCAGGATAGCCCTTGGGGTCAACCGTTGCCAGTTGAAAGTAACGAGCATAAGCTAGGCTCCGATTTCGGTGGAGTGCGCGAGCTAGGGGCGATCGCCAAAGAGCAATAGGCATTTTTTTTGAGACATAGCCCATAAAATAGCGCAAAGGTGCGCTTTCCGCATCTAATTATTAAATTCGCCACGGGTCGCACCTAAATGTAGGGTAGTTTCAAGCTCAGGATGGAAGCAAGCCCCAAGTTGGCTGACTAAACGTTAGAATCCCAATTAGAATCCCAATTTCATCAGCCATACAACTATTGGCAGCACAACCAGCACCAGGAGATCAACTCATGTTCCTTAATGAACTGACACCAATTTTTGAAGAATTTACTCAGCAGCCTGTCGCTTTTTTGGGCGGATTTTTTTCAGGAGTGTTCCGCCTGAATCTCTCAGATGATCCTCTCAAGAGTTGGCTAGAGGCTCAAAATGGCTCTGAGATATACAAAGATGGTCATAACAGAAGCGAAAATGATAAAAATAAAGGGCCGCAGTCTATTTCCATTGATTAAGAGCTAATTCAACTATATTTAGCGTGGTTGTTTGGGGTCTAATTGGTGCTTAAGCACCACCCCAAGACATTTTTTTGATGAATTATTAAATACTGTCAACTAGACAACCACTGATAATCCCGTAAGTGAGCTATCATGAAACGGTATTCACAAGTTCAGTGGATTCCTTTGGTAAAACTTTGATTTTGCTTCCCCCCCCTGAGGTGGTTGCCCACTGTCGAAATTTACCACTGGTTCCTCAGATATGACCGTGAGCAACCAAAATACGTTGTACTCCGTTATTCTGTGCCTCTGAACTTTAGTTCTATGTTCTGCCTCATCGATCGACATGACCATTTACGTCGGAAACCTGTCCTATCAAGCCACCGAAGACGACTTAAAAACAGTTTTTGGAGAATACGGCACCGTTAAACGAGTTGTTATGCCCACAGACCGTGAAACCGGCAAAATGCGGGGGTTTGCCTTTGTGGAAATGACAGAATCAGATCAAGAAGACTCAGCTATAGATCAATTGGATGGTGCTGAGTGGATGGGACGTAGAATCAGGGTCAATAAAGCCAGACCTCGGGAAAATCGTAGTAACGCTCCACGGCGCAATAATTCCTGGTAGTAACTGGTAATAAGCTGTTGAACATCTAATCGGTATAACTGATTAAGTGTTCTTTAAGAGTTCTGAATTTGACCGTTGACCGTTGACCGTTGACCACTACCAGTCAACAGTCAACAAGATTCATGTACTTAAAAGGTTCATGATATCAAAACAGTCTAATCTCCTAGACAAATACCCAATCCTCTAGCGGTTCTGACCAAAGTTCCGTTGGGATTGACGGCTTGATAATGCTTAATGGTTTCCTCAATCGGTACGCTGACAACCTGGCGATATTGCCATGTAACCATCTGGTCATATCGTTCATTGGCGATTAAGTCAACTGCTGCGACACCAAAGGCTGAGGCAATTAAGCGATCAAGGGGTGAAGGAGTGGCACCCCGCTGGGTGTGTCCAAGAACTGTAACTCGCGTTTCCGCTCCAATGGCATTACAAATCTCTTGGGCTAGATATTGACCAATACCACCTAAGCGACATTCACCAAATCCAACATTACTCTGAAGCACCTCACCGCTTGCAGTGCGAACCGCCTCGGAAACCACGATTAGACAAAAGTTTCGCCCTTGGTCCTGAAGCTGCTTGATTTTGTGGCAGACATTCTCAAGGGTATAAGGAATTTCTGGAATCAGAATAACGTCAGCCCCTCCTGCAATGCCAGCACTGATAGCAATGTGACCAGCATCACGCCCCATCACTTCTAAAATCATCACCCGGTCGTGGCTAGCCGCTGTGAAATGTAAGCGATCTAGAGCTTCGGTGGCAATGTTAACGGCAGTGTCAAACCCAATGGAGCGCTCGGTAATGGCAACGTCATTATCGATAGTCTTCGGTATACCTACCAATTTCATCCCCCCTTGTTGGGCAAGTTTGCGCAAAATAGCCAAACTACCATCGCCCCCAATACCAATTAGACCGTCTAGACCCAGTTGGTGATAGCCATCAGCAATATCAGCGCTGCGATCGCATAGCGTACCATCTGGCATCGGAAAAGCAAAGGGGTCGCCTTTGTTAGTAGTGCCAAGCATTGTACCACCCATAGTCAAGATCCGATCAACCTTGTCCAAAGTTAGGTTAATCGCTTGAGGCGGATTTTGCATCAACCCCTGAGTAGCCCGACAGATGCCAAGCACCTCCCAGTTGTAAGTAGCCACAGCTCGGTGAGTCACAGCTCGAATCACCGCATTGAGACCAGCACAATCTCCACCACTGGTGAGAATGCCAATGCGTTTACGTTCTCCCATAATCTCCGTTTAAGGTTGTAATGCCTATGTTCACATCAATTTGACCTCAGGTATAGGCTCCAAGACAAGAAAAATGGTGTGAAGATTTGATTTCTGTATTTCTTCTAAAGTTATTAAGCATCATCAAAAATGCCTCCCTAAGATAGAGAGTGAAGAGGACTAGGCACTGGGCCAATCGGTACTCTTGCGAACACCAACATCTCTGACAAACCACGTGCCCTAAGACCTAGGGAGGACAAAAATTATGGCAGAGGTAGCTGAAGCTAGAACTCAAGAAAGAGCCCTGGATCGGGATTGTAAAACGTTATCCCGTCACGTTTTCGAGCAACTCCAAAGTTTTTCCATGGAGGCACAAGACCTAAGTGCCCTCATGAATCGCATCGCCCTAGCTGCTAAGCTAATTGCTCAACGCATGAGCCGAGCTGGTTTGATGGAAGGGGTGTTAGGATTCACGGGTGAAGTCAATGTGCAGGGTGAATCTGTCAAAAGGATGGATCTCTATGCCAATGATGTTTTCATCTCGGTATTTAAGCAAAGTGGTCTCGTCTGTCGCTTGGCCTCCGAGGAAATGGAAAAACCCTACTATATCCCGGAGAATTGCCCAATTGGACGTTACACTCTGCTGTATGACCCCATTGATGGTTCCTCCAATATCGACACGAACTTGAATGTTGGTTCGATTTTTTCGATTCGTAAGCAAGAAGGAGATGATCTAGACGGGGAAGCCCGTGATCTTCTCCAAAACGGGCATAAGCAAATTGCTGCTGGCTACGTTCTCTATGGTCCTAGCACAATCCTGGTGTATTCCATCGGTACTGGTGTTCATGCCTTCACCCTCGACCCAAGTTTGGGAGAGTTTATCCTGTCGAAGGAAAACATTGAGGTGCCAGAACATGGCCCAGTGTATAGCACCAATGAAGGAAACTTCTGGCAGTGGGAAGAATCCATACGGGACTATATTCGCTATGTCCATCGCCATGAAGGCTATACCGCTCGCTATGGCGGGGCATTAGTGGGAGATTTTCACCGCATCTTGTATCAGGGCGGTGTCTTCCTTTATCCCGGTACTGTTAAGAAACCAGAAGGGAAGTTGCGTCTACTATACGAATCTTCTCCCCTAGCCTTTTTGATAGAACAAGCCGGAGGCGCTGCCAGTACAGGTACCGAAGACATTTTGGATACTGTGCCAAAAACCCTCCATGCTCGTACTCCATTAATTATTGGCAGCAAAGAGGATGTAGCTTTGGTCAAGTCCTTCATTGAGGAAAAGGCAAGGCAAGCGCAAGAAAATTTGGAAGTGGCAGGGCACGTAGATCAGGGTTAAAAGGTTGAAGGTTAACCGGTTGAAGGTTAATCGGTTGCAGGTTAATCGGTTGAAGGTTAACTGGTTGAAGGTTAAGCGGTTGAAGGTTAAGCGGTTGAAGGTTAACAGGTTGAACGCGATCGCGTGGCCTTTTGGCCAAGGTTAAGCGGTTGAACGCGATCGCGTGGCCAAAGGCCAAGGTTAACTGGTTGAAAGCGATCGCGTGGCCAAAGGCCAAGGTTAACTGGTTGAAAGCGATCGCGTTCAACCAACCAACCTTCAACCTTCAACCTTAAACCTTAAACCTTAAACCTTCAACCAACCAACCTTCAACCTTCAACCAACCAACCTTCAACCTTCAACCTTCAACCAACCAACCCTACACCGAACCCGAAAGGTGAACAACCTTAAACCCTTGAAAAATAACACATAAGGAGCTAAGCAATGACAACGACAGCCGAGAATCCGATTTTTCAGATTGAAAAAAATTATGGTCAGAGTATCTGGATGGATAATCTCAGCCGCACGCTGATTGAGTCTGGAGAACTAAAAGAACTGATTAAAACCCGGGGAATTTGTGGGATAACCTCCAACCCAGCAATTTTTGAAAAAGCGATCGCAGGCAATGCCATCTACGATGCAGATATTGAAGCCGGTATTCGTGCCGAGAAGTCGGTGATGGAAATTTACGAATCCCTGGTATTTGAAGACATTTCTAATGCTTGTGATATCTTCAAACCTGTCTACGACCAAACCAATGGGTTAGATGGTTACGTCAGCATTGAAGTCCCACCCACTATCGCCAAAGATACTCAAAGCACGATTTCCGAAGCCCAACGCTATTACGAAGCTATTGGTAGGGAAAACGTGATGATTAAGATTCCCGGTACCCCAGAAGGGTTACCCGCAGTAGAGCAAGCTATCAGTGAAGGCATCAACGTTAATGTCACCTTGCTCTTCTCTGTAGAAAGCTACGTTGAGACATTCTGGGCTTATATCCGGGGTTTGGAAAAACGAGCCGCAGAAGGGAAAGATATTAGCAAGATTGCTTCTGTAGCTAGTTTCTTCCTCAGCCGCATTGATACCAAAGTGGATGCCAAATTGGAGGAAAAAAGTGCGGCGAGCGATGACCCCAATGTGACAGAGAAGCTAAAGGGAATCGAAGGCAAAGTTGCGATCGCTAACGCTAAAGTTGCCTACCAGAAGTACAAAGAAATTATCCAAAGCGATCGCTGGAAAGCTCTATCAGCAAAAGGTGCACAGGTACAACGGTTATTGTGGGCAAGCACCAGCACCAAAAACCCTGCCTACAGCGATGTAATGTATGTTGATGAACTCATTGGACCTAATACTGTCAACACCCTGCCTCCCAATACCATCGAAGCTTGTGCCGATCACTGTTCCCCAGAAAGTCGGATTGAGACAGGTGTTGAAGAAGCTTACCAAACCATAAACTCTCTTAACGATCCTGATGTCAATATCAATCTCAGCGAAGTTATGGATGAATTACTTGAGGAAGGGATCGTTAAATTTGTTAAGCCCTTTGATTCCTTAATATCATCTTTAGAAAGCAAAGTCAAACTATTGGCTACGGTGTAATAGAAGACGTTGAAGGTTGCCAGTTAATTTAGGTTGAAGGTTGTTGGGTGACAAAATAGCTTCGTAAGAAAGCTAATGTAAAGTCTTAACCTTGGCTTTTAGGCCACGCTACGCGAACACCCTTCAACCTACCCTAAAAGGGACGCCTGAGCAAAAACAACCTTTAACCTTTAACCTTTAACCTGATAACCTTTAACCTTTAACCTTTAACCTTTAACCTTTAACCTTTAACCTTCACCTTGATCACCTTCAATAGGCAAAGATGGTTACTCTGCTAGAAAATCCCTTAAGAGTGGGCTTGCAACAGGAGCGCACGCCAGAACCATTGATTATGGTGATTTATGGCGCGTCCGGAGATTTGACTAAACGCAAGCTCGTACCAGCACTTTACCAGCTTAAACGAGAACGACGCTTACCACCAGAAATTACCATCGTTGGTGTTGCCCGTCGAGATTGGACTCATGACTACTTCCGGGAACAAATGCGGGAGGGAATTGAGGAATTTTCCGACGGGATTCAATCGGAGGAGTTGTGGCAAGACTTTGCCGATGGCCTGTTTTACTGTTCCGGTGACATGGATAAAGCCGAAAGTTACCAGAAGCTGAAAGCCTTCTTGGCAGAACTCGATGGTAAACGGGGAACACGGGGAAACCGGGTATTTTATTTAGCCGTAGCTCCCAGATTCTTTACAGAAGCCATCCAGCAATTGGGGGCAGCGGGAATGCTGAGTGACCCAATGAAGCAACGCTTGGTAATTGAGAAACCTTTTGGGAAGGATTTAAGTTCAGCTCAATCTCTTAACCGAGTGGTACAAAGAGTCTGCAAGGAAGAGCAAATTTACCGCATTGACCACTATCTGGGCAAAGAAACAGTTCAGAATCTGTTAGTGTTTCGCTTTGGTAATGCTATCTTTGAGCCTCTTTGGAATCGCCAGTTTGTTGACCATATCCAGATTACCGTAGGCGAATCAGTAGGGGTAGAGGAACGGGCAGGTTACTACGACAAATCCGGCGCACTGCGGGATATGGTGCAGAACCATTTGATGCAGCTATTTTGCCTAACGGCCATGGAAGCTCCCAATGCTCTGGACGCTGACAGTATGCGTACTGAAAAGGTCAAGGTAATTCAAGCTACTCACCTGGCAGATATTCATAATCTAGAAAATTCAGCAGTGCGGGGTCAGTATGCAGCAGGTTGGATGAAAGGCAAACAAGTGCCTGGGTATCGGGAAGAAAAAGGGGTTGACCCCAATTCCACTACTCCCACCTATGTCGCCCTAAAGCTACTGATTGATAACTGGCGCTGGCAAGGAGTTCCCTTTTACCTGCGCACGGGGAAACGACTACCGAAGAAGGTCAGTGAGATCTCCATTCAGTTTCGTAAAGTTCCCCTAATGATTTTTAAATCTGCGGCTCAGCAGACTAGCCCCAATGTCTTAACTCTGCGCTTGCAGCCCAATGAGGGAATTTCTCTGCGTTTTGAGGCGAAACGGCCAGGACCAGATTTGCGCACCCGTACCGTAGATATGGACTTTAGCTACGGTTCTTCCTTTGGTGTGGCAACCGCTGATGCCTATAATCGGCTGTTACTTGACTGTATGTTGGGGGATCAAACCTTGTTTACCCGTGCTGATGAAGTGGAAGAAGCTTGGCGGGTAGTGACACCAGCCTTGGCAGCTTGGGATGGTCCAGCTGATCCAGCATCCATACCTCAGTATGAAGCAGGAACTTGGGAACCGAAGGAAGCCGAACACCTAATTAATCGAGATGGACGTCGCTGGCGCAGACTTTAAGTTAGTTAGTCAGTAGTCACTACTGACTAGTGACTACTGACTAATCAGGACTTACGCACAGACTCAATGGGTAGGGTGGGCAAAACCTTGCCCACCCTACAGGTAGCGTTAAATTGCGGGATTTGCCTAAGTCCTATAATGACTAGTGAGTAATGACTATTGACAAAAAACAAGTGAATTGCTATGGCTACACAATCTCCTCCGTTGCTTTCGATACAACCACCCAAAGATGTTTCCTTGGGTGAAATTGAAGCGGAACTGCGTCAAATTTGGCAAAGCTATGGTGAAAACGGTGACTCTCCCAGTGCGATCAGGGCAACGACCTTTAGTTTAGTGGTTTATGAACCGGAAGAAACCCAGCAGCTATTAGCAGCACTGGGATATTATTCCGGTCCAATTGATGGTATTCTAGGCCCGCGCATGGTCGCTGCTCTCAAGGCAGCACAGAAAGCCTACGGATTGGAAAGAACGGGTAGAGCAGATGAGGCGACTAAGGCAAAACTACGGGAAGAATACAATGAATCTGTCCAGAAGGGACAGACCCAGAAGAAGCTAGAGTATTCCGGTGATTTAGAAGGATTTGGAATTGCCGATGCGATCGCAGCCTCTAACCCCTGTCGCATTATTGCCCTTTGTCCTATTGCCGGAGAAGATGAAGGGGTTAAGGCTCAGGTATCTGCCTCTTGCCCAATTCAAAAGCAAAGCCAGAGTACATTAATATGTTGTGAATACATCACCCTAACTGGCACCGCTGCTGCTTTGGAACGGATTAGTGGTGTCATTTCGGAATTGATGTTACCAGAACTGCCGAAATTCCTCTGGTGGAAGGGAACTCCTGATCCTAATTATGGGTTGTTCCAACGCTTAGCAGGGCTAAGTAATACCGTCATTGTTGACTCAAGTAGCTTTAGCAATCCAGAGGAACAGTTATCACAAATGTGTGAGCTGATCAATCAGGGCACACCAGTGGCTGACCTGAATTGGGCACGGTTGGCAGCATGGCAAGAGTTAACCGCAGAAGCATTTGATCCACCAGAACGTCGTGGGGCAATCTACGAAGTTGATCAAGTTACCATTGATTACCAAAAAGGGAATGAGGCTCAAGCACTGATGTTTCTCAGTTGGTTAGCGTCTCGCTTAGAATGGGTTCCCAAGTCTGATCTCAAAGAGGGTGGGGATTACGACCTGCGGCGTGTTAAATTTATCAGACCCAACCAGCAACCTGTAGAAGCAGAATTGGCAGCTATCCCGGTAGCTGATGTCGGAGATGTGGCAGGTGATTTGATTAGCCTGCGCTTGGGTTCGACCAACCTGCAAGCTGATTGCTGCACTGTATTGTGTTCACAAACCACTGGTTGTATGCGGATGGAAGCTGGTGGTGGGGCTCAGTCTTGCCGCATTCAGCAGGTATCGCCTTTGTTTGACCAGAAGACAGAGTTTTTGCTCTCTCAGCAATTACAACGCTGGGGTCGGGAGATGCTATACGAAGAAAGTATGGCAGTGACCAAGGAAATTTTGAAGTTGACGGTAACAAGTTGAAGGTTTGACAGAAGCGTTGAAGGTTAACAAGTTGCACGTTCAATGTTGAGATCATAAACTTTAACCTTAAAACCTTAAACCTTCAACTCTTCAATGGCTTTAATCATTGCTGGTGAACGTAGTGGGGTGGGCAAAACAACAGTTACGCTCGCCCTATTATCGTATTTATCCAGATGTAACTATACAATTCAATCCTTTAAAGTCGGTCCGGATTACATTGACCCGATGTTTCATCAGCGGGTTACGGGACGTCCTTGTCGGAATTTAGACCCAGTATTAACCTCTGAAGATTATGTTAAAGATTGCTTTTATCGCCATTGCCAGGGAGTAGATTATGCCCTGATTGAAGGGGTGATGGGGTTATTTGATGGAGCATCAGGAAAAGATGATTTTGCCAGCACAGCTCATGTAGCGCGGCTGTTAGACGTGCCAGTGTTATTAGTGTTGGATTGCTCTCGGTTATCTCGTTCCGTGGCTGCGATCGCATATGGCTATCAATCCTTCGATCCCAGGATTACCATAGCTGGGGTAGTTTTGAATCGAGTCGGAAGCTCACGCCATTTGGAATTGCTGAAGGATGCTCTCGAACCGTTACACATTCCTGTATTAGGAGAGCTACAGCGTCAGGATAATATAACTATTCCCGATCGGCACTTGGGCTTGATACCTACTGCTGAAATTACTCAACTGGATGCTTTGATTAACCGACTTGCTGATCTAGGACAGAATTGCTTTAATTGGGAGCATCTTGACTCACAGTTGAAGGTTGGCCACCAGCAACCTCTAACCTCTACTAACCAGCAACCTGCTCTAATCCGAATTGCTGTAGCATGCGATCGCGCTTTTAGTTTCTATTACCAAGACAATCTCGATAGTTTGGAACAGCTAGGAGCAGAGTTAGTGTATTGGAGTCCCCTCACCGATACCACTTTACCTCCTGATATACAAGGGATGTACTTTGGTGGTGGTTTTCCAGAAGTTTTTGCTGAGCAACTCGCCGAAAATACTAGTGCGCGAGAGTCAGTGCGAACAGCGATAGAGTCAGGAATGCCCACTTATGCTGAGTGTGGCGGATTGATGTATTTAGGGGAGCAGATTACAGATTTTGACGGGAAATCTTGGTCAATGGTAGGGGTATTACCCACGGTTACGGTGATGGGAAAATCCCTTACTTTAGGATATCGACAGGCAACTGCTTTGGTCGATGGACCATTGTTACCTGTCGGAGCAACGGTTTGGGGACATGAATTTCATCGCTCCCACTTGACAGTCATGCCCTCCCATCCCTTATTTGAGTTACAGGGATATCACCAGAGAAAGGTTGGAGTTGAAGGTTGGCAAGTCTATCAGCTCCATGCTTCCTATGTTCATCTCCATTGGGGTAGTTGTCTTGAGGTTCCCCTGCGATTTTTGCAACGCTGTCAGCAGTTCACTTTTGAGGGAGTGACAAGCTAGTTCAGGACTACATAGGCAATCAGTCTAGTTTCTTCTTTAAAAGTTTCTCAAATCAACATTTGCCTCTTGCCTCTTGCCTTTTGCCTCTTGCCTCTTGCCTTATTTAACTACTTTTTTATGAGCTATTCCACCAGTACAAAAAAATAATAACGGAAGTGACAACAATGAATTGAAGTACCGAAACCATCAAATATTAGCACTGTTCCCTGTTCCCCGTTCCCTGTTCCCTTGAAACCCAAATACTATATCCTCAACTATTCTTCCCTTGCTATATTTTCAGGCAACGCAATAATATTCAGTCTTCCTTGTAAATCCTCCCTAGAATTTATCGGAATTAGCTGCCCTAGGTAAGGCTGATATTGATATAGTTGATAGTTCTTGGATATGAGAAAATCAGCAACAGCTAGGTTACTCCCCCGACTCCCTGCAATATTTTCGTACAGTATCGTTGGGGTAAATTCCGTCAAAATCCTGTTGCTCCCTGCTAAAACTTGCAGTTCGTGACCTTCTGCATCAATTTTAAACAAATCAACCTTGCTAATAGCTTCTTGCTCCATCAAACTATCCAGAGTAAAGCAGGAAACTTCCTCAAAATTACCAGATTTTACAGTTGCTTGTTCATCACTAGAAACAATTTCATTAAGTTCGCTCGCACCATGAAGAGCCAGTTGAGCTGTACCATTGCGATCGCTAGCTGCTCCTGCACACACTTTCACCCAGTCTAACTGATTAATAGTACAGGTTTCTTCTAAACAACGAACACAACCAGAAAACGGTTCAACCGCTAGCACACAGCCTTCTGATCCTACTCGTAAAGCAGCACTAAAAGTGTAGACTCCCACATTAGCACCAACATCAATAACAGTCATTCCAGGTTGGAGCCAGTTGCGCCAAAACTCCATTTCTTTTTCAAACCAGTCTCCTTGAGCAATTAACACACTTGTCACCAAACTCCGGAGACTTGGCTCAACCGCTAATAGTAACTCCTCTTCAAAGGTCACATAAGTAAATGGACTTTCAACCTCCAATTCAGTCCATTCAAACCCGATTAAATCCGAATTTTCGTCCTTAATCTCGCCAGCCCTAGCTAGCCCGATATCTCGCCAATACTTAGCTAAGTCTATCTGTCCTAAATCTCGATAAGCGAGGTATAGGGATTGTATAATCCTAGCAGAATATGGAGCCAAATTTTTAGCCTGGTGTAAATTAAATAATCCTTCCCATTGACTATTGATCAGGCTAGCAATTCCCAACTTTAAATGAATAGAGGGGGAATCGGAGAATAGTTGAACAGCAAGATGGAGAAATCGCAATCCCGTAGCATTATAAAATACCAATTGTGAGCGACATAAAACCTCACTTAACAAAAAAATTGATTGAGCGTAGCCATCCTCAGCGTCTAGAATGTGAGCCAATTGCTCATACCGATTATCTGTAAAGTCATTTCCAGGAGGTAGATAAACTAGTCCTAGAGGAATGGATTGCTCATTAATATCAGCAGGATGTAGGGTATTAATTAACGTTGGAAATGCTGTTTGTATCCCCTGCTCCATTTCTCCAGTCATGGCGAAAACTAAAGCTAAATGAGCAGCACACAGGGGATGACCAGACAACTCAATTCCCTGATTCAAAGCATCAAAAGCCATCTCAAGATACATGGCACGTAGGGATGAGTTTTCATATTGCTCAGCTTCAACTAATGCTAATACCGCACAGTTGTTCAACTCTATAGCAGAAGTCGGATTATCCCAAGACGTACTTTCAATACTGGTCTCTACAGTAGATAAAGCCTCTGAATCCAGATTCAGACCAGCACTTTCGAGATATTGCCAATAGGAATCAGCATAATTGACAGACATTTCCACTTTCTCTTAATAAAAGGTTAGCTGTCCTATTTTTCCCTCTAACACGCAGTGATCGAGTGATAGGAAAGACGATAATGATCTATTTTTGTTCACCAATCCATTACGATTACTATATGGATTATCCCACAATCTGATCAACAAACCCCGTCAGCTTTTATGAATGCGATCGCTTCAACCCTCGAACCAATTGTCGAAAATTCCAATATCTACACCTGGGAAAACCTAGACCCAAGCTGGCAAGAGCGAATCAAACCAGCCATTGCTCCCGACACCCTTCCCAAGAGTATCATTTACCCTAGCACACCCGAGCAACTAGCCCAAGTCATAGGTCTAGCTCATTCCCAACATTATCATCTCCTCCCCTGTGGTAACGGCAGTAAATTAGGCTGGGGAGGTATCGGTAAAGACATTGATGTGGTAGTTAGTACCAAGCACCTAAACCAAATCATTGACCACGCCGTAGGAGACTTGACAGTTACCGTAGAAGCCGGAGTTAAATTAGCTGACTTACAAGCTATTTTATCAAAAACCGGTCAATTTCTAGCATTAGATCCAGCTTATCCCCAAGAAGCAACCATTGGAGGTATTATTGCTACCGCAGACAGTGGCTCCCTAAGTCAACGCTATGGAGGGGTTCGGGATATGTTGCTCGGCATTTCCTTTGTCCGCAGTGATGGACAAATCGCTAAAGCCGGGGGTCGAGTGGTAAAGAATGTCGCTGGATATGATTTGATGAAGCTGTTTACTGGCTCCTATGGCACCCTCGGAATTATCACTCAGGCAACCTTTCGGCTATATCCAATACCAGAAGCATCAGCAAGTATGGTGTTGACAGGTGAAATGGATGGAATTGCCTCAGCTGTAAAAACAGTATTAGCCTCAGCCTTGACTCCCACAGCACTAGACTTATTATCCCCTAAGTTAGTCACAGAATTAGGGATTGGTCAGGAGATGGGATTGATGGTAAGGTTCCAAAGTGTAGCAGACAGTGTCAAGGAGCAATGTGCTCGAATACAGTCAGTTGCGGAACAGTTAGGGTTACGCAATAGTTTTTATAGTAACGGGGATGACACGAGTCTATGGGAATCATTAGCAAACTCAATTGGGAAATTGGGACAATCCTCAACAATTGTCTGCAAAATAGGAGTATTACCAACTGCTGCGGCTAAGACATTGAACACCTTGGAAAGCTTAGGAGGATTGGGATTGATTCATGTTAGAAGTGGCTTAGGTAAAGTGTGGTTTGAATCCCAAGCAGTTAGTTCAGAAATGATTAAAACTATGCGCAATTTTTGTAAAAATGAACAAGGATTTATGACAGTATTAGAAGCTCCCATAACCTTGAAGCAGGAGTTAGATGTTTGGGGATATCAAGGTAATGGATTAGAGGTAATGCGTGGAATTAAACAAAAGTTTGACCCAGAAAATGTTTTAAGTCCTGGTCGATTTATTGGAGGAATTTGATTTATGGGTTTTAGGGAGTCGGAACCCACCCCTAACCCCTCCCAGGAGGGGAACGGGAGTCGGGAGTCGGGAGTCGGGAGTCGGAAGTCGGGGTAAAAAACTTGAAAGTATCTTATAACTATCATAAACGCTATATCAATCATAAATGATAAATTCCCAATCACCATTCACCAGTAAACCTTAAACCTTAAACCTTAAACCTTCCCACCTTAAACCTTAAACCTTCCCACCTTAAACCTTAAACCTTCCCACCTTAAACCTTAACCCTTCCCACCTTAAACCTTCAACATTACAACCTTAAACCTTTAAAAATGACCAATATCCAACAACTAACCACGAATAAGCAAAATGGTTTTGATGCTGAAAAACCGCCCAAGCAGGAATTGATTGATTCCTGCGTTCATTGTGGCTTTTGTCTTTCCACCTGTCCGAGTTACCGAGTTATTGGGAAAGAGATGGATTCCCCTCGGGGTCGGATCTATTTAATGAATGCCATTAGTCAAGGGGAGGCTCCCCTGGCCAAGGCGAGCACACAACATTTCGATTCTTGTTTGGGATGTTTAGCTTGTGTAACAACTTGTCCGTCTGGGGTTCAGTACGATAAGCTAATCTCCGCCACTCGTCATCAAGTTCAGCGAAATCAGCCTCGTAGTTTTCCTGATTGGGTGTTTAGACAGCTAATTTTTAGATTGTTTCCCTATCCGGGGCGATTGCGTTCATTATTGTTTCCCTTATATCTCTACCAGACCTTGGGCGTACAGAAACTAGTGCGCTCTACGAATTGGCTCAAACTGCTATCTCCTCGGTTAGCAGCCATGGAGTCAATGCTGCCAAAAGTTACTCTAGATTCGTTTCGGGATAATTTGCCCGATGTTATTCCCCCTGTGGGCAAGAAGCGTTACCGGGTAGGAGTAATACTTGGCTGTGTGCAACGGTTGTTTTTCTCCCCAGTGAATGAAGCAACGGTGCGGGTGTTGACCGCCAATGGCTGTGAAGTGGTGATTCCCAAAACCCAGGGCTGTTGTGCGGCTTTGCCAGAACACCAAGGACAAACAGAGCAAGCTCAAGCCTTGGCACGACAGATGATTGATAGCTTTGAGGGCACAGAAGTTGATGCCATCATTATTAATGCTGCTGGCTGCGGTCATACCTTGAAGGAGTATGGTCACATCCTCGAAGATGACCCCGAGTATGCCCAAAAAGCTCAGGAATTTGCGGGTAAGGTAAAGGATGCCCAAGAGTTTCTAGTTAGTGCAGGACTAACGGCAACCCTTTCACCGCTTAGGGATGAGCCATTGACTATTGTCTATCAGGATGCTTGTCACCTATTACATGGACAGAAGATTAGTGTACAACCGCGACAGTTATTGCGGCAAATTCCAGGAGTGACTTTACGGGAACCGATGGATGCCGCCTTGTGTTGCGGTAGTGCTGGAGTTTACAACATGCTGCAACCGGAAGTAGCGGATGAGCTGGGACAACAAAAGGTGAATAATTTATTGAATACTGGGGCAGAGTTGATTGCTTCCCCGAATCCAGGCTGTTCATTGCAGATCAAGAAGCATTTGAAGCTGCAACGAAAAGACATTACCTTAATGCATCCGATGGAGTTACTGGATTATTCGATACGAGGATTAGGAATTTAGCTTTAGGCACACAAGAACAACTGTCAACAAGTAACTAACTCACACAAGACCTAAGTATCCAACCAATCACCAAACCCAATCCCCCAAAGCGCACCCCATGCCAAAACGGTTCCCGTAGACTATGCCAAGAAAACAACTGACTCTCTAAATTGAGCTCCAAGACTTCCAGTTGTTCCTGGATTTGCCTTAACTCAGCCTTTAGGGCTTGTCGATTAGTTTTAGTATTAGTAGTTTTAGTCTTATTACTATTAGTCTGATTACTTTTAGTCTTGCGCAAGTCTTTCCTAACTTGCTCTCGACGCTCCTGGAGTTGAGCTTGCTGTCGCTGATCCCGCTGCACCTGAGTATAACGTTTCTTGAGAGTATTAAGCGATCGCTCTATCTGACCCAATTCCTCTTCAAACTCAGCAACATCTTGTTGATCCTCTCTATTTTTTGCTGAATTACGGTAAGATGAATCAAACGATTCTGGAGGCATATAGCAATCCTAAATCCTAGGTTAAAATAGTTGGGAGTTAGTCAGCACTGACACACTCCCCCACTCAGCACTCAAAAAACAATGCCTGAATCCATCCAATTCCCCAAAACTGATGCTAAGATCGAACCTAGCACTCTGGAATTGGCTCAAGCCTTAGCAGAGCGTTTGGCGATCAGACCCAATGATTGGCATCGCCTCAAGTCTAATCGCTCCGCCCGAGCCAGTGAGCAGGCTGCTGCTGCTTTGGTATTTCTGCTCAATGAACATCCAGAAGAAGCCCTTGAACGATTGCGCCAAGCATCTGGATGGCTAGACCGCTCTATTTCAGCTCCCCCGTGTCCAACTCATGGGACACGAAACCCTAAGTAACGAAACCCTAAGTAAAATAGGTGCTTAAGACAATAGGGGCCGCTTAGAGGGATGCTTCACTTGTTTACAAAGCCTAATTTCTGTGCCCTGGTTATTCCAGAGGACTTGATCGAAGATTTGGTGAAGGAGGCTCATGCCCCTACCGCTTTCTGATTCATCGCAGGGTAGGCTAACGTCGGTAGTCTCTTGGTCGTCACCATGGGTAAAACCAGACCCTTCATCTGAAATTACCCACCAATATTCACCATTGACTACTGAAAATTGAACCTCTACGGTCTTACTTGGGTCTAAATTATTACCGTGCTTTGCTGCATTCACTAATGCTTCTTGTAATCCCAGCCGGAGTTCCGGTTGCCATTTATTGGGAATTTGTTCAAGAAGCAAATCGAGGATCGGGCAAAGGTAAAGGGTAGAAGCAAAGCTAACCGTTTCCCAACCGCACTCAGCCGGACTCAAAGATGTGCCAATCACTCAAGAAACCCCTAGCTTTTTTTTGGTGGACTTGATATAATAGGAGGCTAGATACCTGATTTTTATCGGTTTACCCCTAAGCACGGCTGAATCGTGCTCAGGGAGAACTGGACTAGGAACTCTCGATTTCTTGAGGTTGGCTTCTATATTCAGACATGAAGATTCCTGCTAGCATAGCTAAACTACAACCTCTATATGGTTAATTATTCTGTTAATTAGTTCAATAGGTTTTTCACTAATGTCGCTGCTTTACCTATCAGCTCAATGGCAAAAATGCCTAAACAGCGCTATAATAGCCATTTAGCGTTACTCATATTCTGTAACCTTGTTTATTTCTGATTCCCTACGTCTATAGTATCAGAAAATTTTCGCCCAGACCAGACCCTTCTGGGTAATTTCCTCATGAAATACCAGTGAAATAGGTAAATAATTGATGTAGATAATTGAGACTATACATAAAGACTATACATAAACAAACTATTTCTATGCCCATGGAACCCTTGGGTAAGCTGCCAATTCCCCATCACCAATAATTCCCCATCACCAATCAGGGATGATGCTTGGGTGTTCCACAATTGGGCAACGCCAATATCAGTGCTCGAGAAAAGCAGCACATTCTACATGGGAGGTTTGAGGAAAGAAGTCAGCAGGTTGGATGTGGGTTAACTGGTAGTAACCGTTGAGGCAAAGGAGTTTGAGGTCTCGTGCTAGGGTAGCTGGCTTACAGCTGATATAAACGATCCGTTTTGGTGCCACTTGCCTGAGGATGTCAATCACTGCTGGAGAACATCCCTTACGGGGTGGGTCAAGTAAGACAATATCTGGCGCTATAGTCAAATGGGGGAGTAACTGGTCAACTGATCCCGCCTGAAATTTCACATTAGTGATCCGATTGTTCAAGGCATTTTGCTCAGCTTGCTCTACTGATGCGGCTTGCACTTCAATACCGATAGCTTGGCTTACCTGTTGAGCAAGGGGTAGAGTAAACGTCCCAATGCCACAGTAAGCATCAACTACACATTCATCCCCCTTCAGGGCTAGCTGTTTAATGATTAGGTTTAACAAAACCTCAGCCGCTTCAGTATTAACTTGGAAAAACGTATCTGGTCGCAGCCGCAACTCAAGACCAGCAAAGTTCTCCCTCAAGTATGGCTGACCGGCAACACAATAGGTTTGGGAACCAAAAATGACATTACTGCGGTGGGGGTTATGATTCACACAAACACCAACCAGTTGGGGATAACGATTTAGCCAAGTTTGCCCTTGGACATCCAAGTCTTTTAAATTCAGATCCGTTGTGACCAAGGTCAGCAACATCTCGCCAGTCCGTTGTCCAATCTGTAACGAAAGGTGACGCAATCGTCCTTGGTGGCGGCTTTCGTTGTATATCGACCAACCCAATTGCTGAATATCCTGCTTAATTTCCCCTAGCAGAGGATTCAATCGCTGGTCTTGCACGGGGCATTGATTAAGATTAATCAGCTGGTGGCTACCTTTTTGGTAGTAACCCGCTTGAACTGAACCCGTTGCTGAGCGTTTGAGGGGATAGGTAGCTTTGTTTCGATAGCCCAAGGGAGAATCTGTGGTTAAGATTGGTGCTACGGCGGGTTCGCTAAATCCACCAATGCGTTTGAGGGCTTGAATCACCTGATTTTGCTTAGCCAACTTCTGATAATCCCAGCTAACATGCTGCCATTGACAACCACCACACTTATCCGCGACGATACATCGGGGACGAACACGATTAGGGGATTCCACTAACAGTTGGTGTAACTTACCAGTGGCATAGTTAGGTTTGACCCGCATCAGGCGCACCAAAGCTCTATCCCCTGTGACAGTATCCGGAACAAAAACGACCCGATTTCCTAGGCGTCCAACGCCATCACCACTATCACTGAGGTCTGTAATCATTACCTCAATCAGTTGACCTTGTTGCCAACACTCAGGGCTGGGCTGATTAGTTATCATCATTGGCATTATATAGCAAAGGGAACAGGGAGTAGGGAGTAGGGAGTAGTGAGATCGGATTCAGTCGCTCATGGTGGAAACCCCCTCAGGTCGGCGCACCCTTCGCTACCTGTAGGGTGTATTATTAAGGTATCCTAGTAGTTATAGCGTTTTTGCGTAAATCCTGATAGTTTTGTTGTAATGCCAGCTTGAGATGGCAAGAGGGGGCAACGGATAGTTCAAGGGAATGTAAAGGATGGGGTAAGAGGGGAAAGAGACTATCGATGCAAGCATGCATGGGTTTTGCTCTATTTGTTGATCTTATGCCCAATGCCCTTCCGTTGTGTCACCCAAAGTCGGTAAACTACTAATTAAAAGTTCTGGCAAGAAGTCCCGAGCTAAAATCTGTAATTTAGCTTGGGATGAATCGCCTGAGTAACTCAATAAAAAACTCCATAAACTAATAACATGAGTGTAGTTAGTCAAGTCATTCTCAAAGCCGACGACGAGCTGAGATACCTCAGCTCTGGTGAACTCAGAAGTATCAATGATTTTTTGCAAAGTGGTGAGCAGCGATTGCGCATTGCTGCCACCCTGTCGGAGAATGAAAAAAAGATTGTACAAAAAGCCAGCAGTCAGCTGTGGCAGAAACGCCCTGACTTCATAGCACCAGGAGGCAATGCCTATGGTCAGCGTGAACGGAATCAGTGTTTACGGGACTATGGTTGGTACTTGCGGTTGGTCACCTATGGTGTACTTGCTGGTGATCAGAAACCTATTGAAGACATTGGTATCATCGGGGCAAGAGAAATGTATAATGCCCTAGGTGTGCCAATGGCAGGGATGTCAGAAGCGATAAATTGCTTAAAAGAGGCATCTTTGGGAATCCTAACCGACGAGGAGGCTGAGCTGACAGCTCCTTTCTTCGATTACATTATTCAAGCAATGTCTCCTAAGTCCTAAGGTAAGCTATCAGCTATCAGCTAATGCGCTACGCGCACGCATGCGCGTTCAGCTTATGGGCATAGGGCAAGCTACACTGAACAGCTTTTGAATAAAACAGGTAAGCATTCGTTTAATCTCTGTTACGTCAGCTGTCAGCTGACAGCTGGCGGCTGACAACTGACCTCCTAAGTCATTGGTGATTAGTCATTAGTCATTGGTCATTGAATACTAGGATATGGTTAATTGTCCATGGTCAATTAACAATTAGCCATTAACAATTAACAATTAACAAAATACTAATGATTAATGACCTCAAATCCCACGCATTTTAGTCGTGGGATTCTTTAACAAAAACTCGCGGAATTCCCCAACCTCTACGTTCGCGTAGCGTGGCCTACGGCCAAGGAGGTTGGGGATAGATAGCGAGCCAGGAATTTGAGGCAACACCTTGACACCTTACTGTGAACTCTACATAATAGTAAGTAAGGTCGATAACAGGGTTGAGTGCAATGAAACATAAAGCCGTCAAAGTCAGAATCTATCCCACAAAAGAACAAGTAATGATACTAGCTCAGCACTTTGGATGTGCTCGCTGGTGGTGGAATTATGCATTGAATCAATGTATAGAAACCTACAAAGAAACGGGAAAAGGACTGAAGCAATCTGCACTCAACTCTATGTTGCCGAAACTCAAAAAAGAAAAAGAGACTGAATGGCTAAAAGAATGCTACTCTCAGGTTTTACAATCTGTGAGCTTGAATCTTAGTCGTGCCTATCAGAACTTTTTTGTTCGCGTAGCGTGGCCAATAGGCCAAGGAAGAGCAAAATACCCTAGATTCAAGTCATATCATCATCGCCAGTCAATCCAGTATCCCCAAAATGTAAAACAGGTGGGCAATAGCCTAAAGTTCCCAGGAAAATTAGGAGTTGTTAAAGCTGTAATTCATCGACCATTAGAAGGGGAAATTAAGACTGTAACAGTAAGCTTTGACCCTTCTGGCAAGTATTACGCTTCTATTCTAGTGGAATACGAATCAACAGAGGTTAAAGTATCTCAAGAAGGGAACGTGATTGGCATTGACTTGGGCATCAAGGATTTTGCGATTACCTACGATGGCGAGAATAATTCTAAATTTGGCAATCCCAAACACTTAGCTAAATACGAAAAGAAATTAGCTAAAAAACAACGTATCGCAGCCCGTAAAAAGAAGGGCAGCAATGGTTGCAAAAAAGCGCGCAAAATTGTAGCTAAGGTATACGAACGTATTGGAAATGTCCGCCAAGACTATCTGCACAAGCTATCTAGAAAGATAGTAGATCAAAATCAAGTGGTAGTAGTCGAGAACTTAAATGTCAAGGGCATGCTGTGCGCTACGCGCACGCTTCGCGAACGTAACCACAAATTAGCTAAAGCAATATCTGACCTGGGTTGGGGAACTTTTGTAAATTTCCTTTCTTATAAATGCGAAAAAGAAGGAAAAATATTGCTCGAAATAAACCGGTGGTTTCCCAGCTCTAAAACTTGCTCTAATTGTCATTACCGAATCAAAGAGTTACCACTAGATGTAAGGTCTTGGACTTGCCCAAACTGTGGCAGCCATCATGATAGGGACGGTAATGCAGCTAAGAACATGTTTAGCAGAAGGTATCAGAATGCTATCCTCCTCTGGGACGGGGGAGGTCAACGCCAGGGTCGAAGAAGTAAGACCAAAACGAGGACGTCCATCCAAGTTGAGGTGCGACCCGTGGCGAATTTAATTCGCCGACGGAAAGCGCACCTTCGGCATTCTTCCGTGTTCGCGTTCGCGCAGCGTCGCCTACGGCGAAAGCGTGGCCAAAGGCCAAGCTGGAAGCCCCTACCTCAATGAAGTAGGTCGGGGTAGTTCACATGTGGTTAATCAAAAAATTGCCCTGGCTTTCATTATCAATTCTTCTGTTAAGCCATAGTATTTTTGGCTGGATGATATCTGTTGACTATCAGGAATTGATTACGGTAGAACACACTACATCAGGCTCAGATCTTTCCTTATTTAAGGTATCGGTATGGCTCTGGCTGATCGGAGCAGTTTATATCTTGTTGATGGCTTTGGCTATAACTGCTCCAGTGTATCAGATTAGAAAATTGTACGGGACTTGGATGAAATCTGATGCTAAAGCTTTTGTTTCCGTAATTTTCAGCTCTTTCCTAGGCGTTATCATCCTGCGCTGGATTCATTATTCTAGCCGTATCCTGGTGCTGATTGCTGCTGCTGCCTTAACCAGATTAGATCTTCAAACAGAAGGATACGGTGAATGGCAGGCTTTCTGGATTATCTGTGGGGTTTCTCTAACAGGTTTTAGTGTAGGGTTATTACTAAATCAGTTACTAATAGCAATTATATAGCCATGTTGATAGAAATGAGTGTCGTTTTTTTGGTAATGGGTAATGGGTAATGGGTAATGGCGATATCCGAGTCGTCAACCTTAAACCTTCTAACCTTAAACCTTCTAACCTTAAACCCTTAGTGGTGCAGAGAAGTCTTGAAAGTAGTGGTAGGTATAGAGTCTCAATAATAAGACAGGGATAGCATGACAGGGGGATTCCATGAGAAGCTTAAGGTCCCAAACTTAAAGCAAATTTCATGGAATCTCCCCTTTTGCATCGTCAACTACAAGACCAATTGTGTCAATGGGTTCTACCCAAAGATCAACGTCACCTGCAAGGGTATAGTGAAGCCGTCGCTGCCATTTTGCAATCCGAGAGTGCTTGTTTGAGTAAGTGGATTCCCTACTTGGATCATCGAGACTGCACAGCCCGTGCCCACATGGAGCGGCTTAGCTATTTGGTTCACAATGAGCATATCAGTGCTGAGCGCTTCTATGACCCCCTACTCCAACACGTGCTTCAAGCCTTTGAGGGAGAGTCCCTCACACTGACCTTAGACACCAGTATGCTGTGGGATCAGTTTTGCCTGATCGAGGTGTGTTTGGCGATTGGTGGACGCTCGTTGACCTTGGCTCAAACAGTGATCGAGCATGGCAGCGCCACGGTTGCCTTTGAGCAGTATCAGGGGGTTTTAGAAACTGCTAAAAGTTTGGTGCCCCTCGGCTGTCACGTTACCTTATTAGCTGACCGGGGCTTTGAACATGGTGCATTGCTACGCTGGTTAGACCAACAGCAGTGGGCTTGGGTCATTCGGGTCAAGTCTGAAAAGTTAGTCACCTTAGCCTCGGGACGAACCCTCTCGGTTCAAGCGTATGCTAAGCCCCCAGAGCAAGCGTATCTGTTCAAAGAGGTCACTGTCTTAGGGGATCTTGATTGCCATTTGGCCACGGCTCATGTCCCTATCGCTGAAGACCCCTGGGCGGTCAAGTCGAGTCAACCACCCTCACTCAAAACCTTTGAGCTCTATGGCAAACGCTTTGGCGGCATTGAACCGCACTTCAAAGATTACAAGTCGGCTGCCTTTGATATCCTGCGTTCTGGCTTGCGGGATGAGAAAGGGCTTACTTGCTTGGTGATGTTGCAAGGGTAGTGCTTCACTCATTGCCTTGATACTGGGCATGATGCTCGTTCTAAAGGGCCAGCGCCCTCGGATTGATTGGCATGGCCAAAGGGGACTGAGTTTTCTGCAACTTGGCTTGCGGGAACTGGCTCGACTTTGCTATCAACGCTTACCGTTACCCAAACTTATTGGCTTGACAAGATACAATCCTCCTCCTGCTTCGGCTTCGTTGCGAAAACAGGATGAATGGAACTGCCGAATTGAGTTTAGTAGGGTCGTGTTTATTCTCAACCTGAGACTTCTCAGAGTTTTCTGCACCACCAAGCCTTAAACCTTAAACCTTCTAACCTTCTAACCTTCTAACCTTAAACCTTCTAACCTTAAACCTTCTAACCTTCAACCTTCTAACCTTCAACCTTCTAACCTTCTAACTAACCTTCTAACCTTCAACCTTCTAACCTTCTAACCTTCTAACCTTAAACCTTCTAACCTTAAACAATAAACACTATTAATCTGTCTGGGGCAGTTTAATTTGAACTGCTCCTTCTGGTGTGATGATAACTTTACCACCTAGGGCTTCAATTCTACTAATGGCGATTTTGCTAGTGCGAGGGTCAGGGGAGTTATTTAAAACCATTGACCAAGCACTCACTTGAGCTATCTTACTAGTAGGATTGCGCCTTATAAATTCAGCAGTTTTGCGGGAAATTTCAGCAATGTTTTGACTTTCTTCATCAGGGGATTTACTTGCCCAATCTGCTGATTTTTCAAAGGATTGTTGGGCAGCTTTAGGGTCACCCAAAAATAATAATTCATCAATTCCTTTGTAACGCCACACATAATAAGACTGAGGAGGAACTTTAGGGGATAGTGACTGGAGTCCTTTTTCCATTAAGGCGACAGATTTTTCTGGCATTCCTGCATATAAGGAGCTACTGCTAGATAGAAAGAAATACGCTGTTAAAAATTTGGGGTCTCGGTTTATAATAACCTCAAAGTACTCTGGGCTAAGCTGATAGCTAGTAATTTGGCGAGCGTCTTGATCACCAAAGTACTGAAGGAAATTCAGAAATACCCAATCAGCTAATACATTATCGAAGCCAAATGTAGGTAGTCTCTCAAGCAGATTGAGATACACTTGTGTTGCTTCTACATCTCGCTGGAGGTCTGCAGGTGAGGTGTTTTTGGAGCTTTGTTTGAGGGCATTGAGTTGGGGTTGCTGTAGCTTGCCAACTGCTATCATACAACCTAGGAGAATTATGATTGCTCCTAGGGATTGGGTTAGTCTTTGAGGAAATTGCCAAGGCATCTGTCTAAGATGAAGCATAAAGGCTGAAGTATTAAGTACCTAGGAGCTGAGGGGGTGACATGAGCACTAAAAAGTTATATAAGGCTTTGATGCGAATAAGCTCATGGAAGATACAGTCCCAAATTAACCCTCGATTCATTGTCTTGATGCAGTCGCTCATGGGGGAAACCACGGCAGTTGCTCATGGGGGGAACCCCCTTTGGCGGCACTGCATCGCTAAGTAACTTATGGGCTGAAATTATTACCCAGTAATGATTTCAGCTTGCATGTCACCCCCCCAGGAGTTTTCATTATCCTTCGGGGGCTCGTTCTTCCTTCTCCATCTACTCAGACTTTCTTCTTCTTGGCAACCCCCTCTTGGCAATGCTTTCAGCTACTTGTGTCAGTCAGCCAGGGTAAGAGGTGACAAATCCTGTGTACCTCATAGTCATGAAAAACATAGTATAGTTATGAAAAACGCTGTACTTTCTATAGACTTTACTTATACCTAAACTGCTATATATTATTAATCATGTATACAAATATCTGTCCTTTTTGAAATCATCCAAATTCATGCAACGTCGTGACCTTCTCTTTAAATATGGAGTTCCAGGCCTTTTAGCTACTGTTGCTCTTGTACAGCAGTATGCTTCCCATCAATTGTCTCTTACCCCTTGGAAAGGCGGAGGGTTTGGCATGTTTTCTACCCTTGATTCACCAGCCGCCCGCTTCCTTCGAATCTATATTGTGACTGACCAAGGGAAGACTCAGGTCAAGTTACCTAAATGGTTGGGTAAGCTCGCAACGGAGGTACGCACGATCCCCACAAAAAACCGTCTATTACGTCTGACTCGTGAGCTGGCTCAAAGCCAATGGATAAGTTACGCTTCGCCTAGCTCCGAGCCACCTACTCTCAATGAAGCTACTGTCAATGCCACGGAGGGAGATACCTCAAGCGACTACGTCTCCAACTTGGATTCGGAGGCTCCCGATCTTATAGATCGCCAAAGCGAAGTCCAACTTCAAATACAACGATTAACCCAATTATTGCCTCCGGAAGTTCTAAAAAAAGGTAAATCACTACCTAGTAAGGCTGAATTTGTCGCTGTTAAAGAGGTGCAAGTTGAAGTATGGCAATATATGTTTGATCCTGAATCAAGCCAGGTCAAGGCACACAAACTTTCATCATCTGTCGTCAAAAGATTGTCCTAAAGAGATTTGAAGAGTATGAGTATCTCAAAAAGTAGCCAGGTGGAGATTCAGAAACAGCCAGCAACGGAGATAAATACAGATGAGATAAACCTAAGTTTGGGAGCTTTTATACGCTATATCAGGGAAGCAGATATATTTGATTTGTCGGCAATCATGACTCTGCTACTGCTGTTGACTTATCCTACCGATTTTTGGTACGTGGTAGTGCCAGTCCGAATTCTTTGCATTTTAGGACTTGTCTATCCAGCTTGGCAGCGGAATTACAGATTTTGGCTCTTGATTACTAGCATCGTTTTGGCAGGTGACCTCTACAACTGGTTCACCATAGACAACCATAAGTACCTTTTGGCCTACTGGTGCTTGGCGATGTGCTTCTCTGCCCGAAGTAGCAATGTTAAAGAAACACTTGCAGTAAATGCGAGACTACTGATTGGCTTGTGTTTTCTTTTCGCAACAATCTGGAAAACTATCTCTCCTGATTTTCTCAATAGCATAGCGTTTCACCATATTCTTTTGACCGATGTGCGCTTTGCCAATGTTGTGGATCTGCTTGGAGGGTTGCCCAAGGATCTCCTTGCTGAAAATCGGTCAACCCTTAGTAGTCTAGTTGCTCCTATGAGCAATCTCGAGTCAGTTGTATTGCAAGACTCTCAAACTGTTGGGATATTGGCTAAATTGTTCACCTATTGGGGTGGGGCGATCGAAGCTCTCGTGGCGATCGCTTTTCTGTTTACCAAAAGTCAGTGGCTGTCCAAGATACGTGATCTATTTCTGTTAACGTTTATAGTCACAACCTATGCGATCGCACCTGTTATGGGTTTTGGCTGGACGCTGATTATTATGGGCATTTCACAAGCAGAGCCCACCTTTAAAAACATCCGCTTGTACTATGTACTGGCATTTGTTCTACTCCAAATCTACCTATTTCCCTGGAGAGACATTGTTGAAAATTCACTTGGTTTCCTTAGTTGATACTGTCGGTATTAACCTTTGGTATAATCCGGTTACTCTTGAAAGATTTAAGACAGGATTATAATACCCACCGACATATATCTATACCTTAGGTACTGACTTTTTTACACTATTAAAAAATACTAATTTTGATAGTGTTGACAGGGTTCAAGCCATCCTCTATGTATGGGAAGAAACTTTCAATTCCCATACCTGGTGATAATTGAAACCTGTAAGGGCTAGATATCATATTGGCAAAAAAAAACGGAAAGTGTGGGAAGCAGGCCATAGGAGAACGGTAAACCCATCTGATCTTTAGTATTTCTATATTATATATGTAGTCTTTATTAAATTCAATATATCCTATACATATATATAAGACATTGTCAACAATCACAATCACGCCTGGTTTATGAGAAATATCTCACGTTTGTTGACAAGATAACTCTACCCTGTATAATTAAGCAGGTGGACAAAATCAATTCCACATTTAATAAAACTCAAAGCCTTACAATGTAAGGGTTACAGAGATAGCGAGTAGGTAATTATTTCTGCAATCGCTGCTTATCAAGTTATAGCTTTAGGAGATAGGTATGAGTTGTGCCTTACGCTAGTGCCCCTTGGGTAGATTCCCTTGGAAAATCAGAAAGCTGATGGCTGATCATAAAATCACCAATAAAGCCCTATTATGCCCAGGACAAAAGCATCTACATTCTAGAAGCCTTGGTCAGAAAAGATTTCAAGCTTAATAAGTAAAAGTACTTATTTAATTAATTTCATATCCACTAGGCATTCCAAAATAAGATGCATTGACCCTGCTATTATGTCCTAGATAAACAAAACTTTTCCATCCAATTCAATTCGGTATCAGGAACAGTAAAACCATGGAAGCAGCAATATTTTTATATGATGGAGACTGCGGTTTTTGTAATGCCACTGTTCTGTTTCTTCTAGAAAGAACAAAGCTGACATCATTACTGTTTTGTCCTCTCCAATCAAAATATGCAGAGAGTTTCTTCGCTGAGCATGGGTATCAGCCCCCTGATCTAACCACTGCATATCTCTTTTATAATGGCCGTCTTTATCAAAAGAGTTCAGCGGTTCTGATGGCAATTACCTTAGCAGAAGGACCGGTTAGGAATCTAGGGATATTTTTGGCTATTCCCCCATTTATTCGAGATGGTGTGTACAATTTTATTTCTTCAGTACGTAAACAGATAGAGCTAGGCCAAAGTAGTTGTCGGTTATTGACCCCTCAAGAGCGCAAAAGGTTTCTGTTACTATGAGTCAGTATTATAGTTAGTACCTTAGGTTGTTACTGGCTTCTAAACTCCTACCCCCATTTACTTTGAAAGCCTCTCATCTCCATACTTAAACTTACCCTAGGATGATTTTACCTGGAGGAGCAAGAAAGATTATAAAAGTTATTTAGGGGCACTATAAATTAAATATAGCAATCCTAAATGATCTGTGAATACAGATAGGGGTAAAATACTGATAATATCATAGGGAGTTATAGATAAATCAACTGTTTAAAACCTATTTAGAGATGCTATAACTTCCTCAAACAAAACCTTTAATAACAACCATTTTATACATGTCATATCAAAAACCTAAAATAGTAATCATCGGGGCTGGTTTTGCCGGATTGAGAGCGGTCAAAAATTTGGCCAGAGTCAATGCAGAAGTTTTATTGATAGATCGCAACAACTATCATACCTTTGTGCCTTTACTGTATCAAGTAGCTACTGGTTTTATTCCCCCAGAATCGGTAGCCTATCCATTGCGAAAATTCTTGCGACACGCTCCTAATACCAGTTTTTTGAAAGCAGAAGTTTTAGAAATAGACTTTGCCGCTAAACTTGTAAAAACTGATCAAAAAAATATTAATTATGACTATTTGATCATAGCTACGGGGAGTCAAACTAAGTTTCTCGGTGTAGATGGCGCACCTAAATACACCTATCCCTTGCAAACTCTTGATGATGCAGTAGCCCTACGAGATCGCATTTTGAGTAATTGTGAACAGGCTATTAGTTGTACTGACGAGGAAAGACGAAAACAACTACTTACGTTTACAATTGTCGGTGGCGGTGCGACAGGGGTAGAGTTGGCAGGAGCTTTAATTGAGTTAATTACAGATACCTTAGCTAAAGACTATCGGGAACTTGATTTAAAAGAAGTAAAAGTAATCTTAATTCATTCAGGAAATAGATTGCTTGCTGATTTTCCCGATCATTTAGGAGACTACACTGAGCAAGCGCTATGCCGTCGGGGAGTTCAAATTCATTTTAACACTCGTGTTAGTTCGGTCATGCCTGGAGCCATTGAATTAGAAGAAGGTTCCATAATTGAAACAGGCACTATTATTTGGGCTGTAGGAGTAAAAGCTAATCTTCCTGTAGAGTCTGACAAGTTAGCTACAGCTAGGAAAGATCAAGTTTGTGTGCGCTCAACTTTGCAATTATTAGAACATCCAGAAGTCTATGCTGTGGGAGATGTTGCCTATGTTAAGCAAGACGACAAACCACTTTTAGGGATTGCACCTGAAGCTTTACAGCAAGGAACGGCAGTCGCTAGTAATCTCAAACGACAGTTTGGAGGATTATCTCTCAAACCTTTTAATTATTTCAATAAGGGAACAGCAGCAATTATTGCTCGCAATGCAGGAGTTGCTTATCTGTTTGGCAGAATTTCCTTAAAAGGCTGGTTAGCTTGGCTGTTATGGTTAGGTATCCATTTATATTATCTTCCCGGTTTATCAAATCGTTTAACTGTTTTGGGTAGTTGGATTAGAGATTATCTGACAGGAGAACGCAACGTACGCCAAATTTTCTCTGTGTCTACCTCTAGCAAACTAACTTTTTCCGACATACGGTAACCAGGGTAAACGCATCTTGTTGGATAACCAGGCATAGTTATGAATAAACCCTGCCTTGTTTTGATGTCTTGATACAAAGCATGCATCAAGACAAGGCAAATAAAAAAACTTGTTGGTTGCTAGGATATAATAAAATACCTAACAGTTCTGTTTAGTTGTTTTTGATTTTAAGGGCCTCCCCTAAGGAATGCTTAGCAACGGAACTGACCCAAGGAGTCTGGACTTACGTAAAAGCCTTTGTCCTTAAAGTCAGAAAACATTGGACATACTGAACCAGAACCACCTGCGGTCTCATACATTTCTTCATTAGAACAGCCTTCTGTTAAACACTCTGAAGCATAGCTTTCGTAGAGGTCTTGTAATTCACCGTTACTACATCCTTCATTGTTGCACTCCTCATTCCAGTTTGCAAAAGCAGCTGGAGTGAGCGCAAAGAAGCCTACCATTAAGAAGACCATTCCAAAAATGAAAATGTCAGAGAATATCCGCTTTAGACCACCAAAAAATTCGTTATTCATTGTTACTGTCTCCTTTAGAGATAAATTGCTATTATTCCCAGAAAGTTATCATAAACAATCTAGGATTCCTGTACCATGGTTGGCCAAAAAATATCCTAGTATTTTGACGAATCTAGACTAATTTTTTAGCTACCATGGTTAGCCTACAGTATTTTTTTTCTGCGGTCAAGATAGGTCTATTTTTTTGTAAAATTTCTTAACTTTATGGTGTATTAAAGAAGCTATAAGCTAGACTGAATCAGGATTATAGGGAATAACAATAAATGACAAGAACAAATGAACTCCTTGACAAAGGGACCTGAGGGGGTGACATGAGCCCTAACAAGCTTAGTATATAAGGCTTTGATGGGAATAAACTCATGGAATATAAAGTCCCAAATTAACCCTCAATTCATTGTCTTGATGCAGTCGCTCATGGGGGAAACCACGGCAGTTGCTCATGGGGGTAACCCCGATGAGCAACTGCATCGCTAAGTAACTTATGGGCTGAAATTATTACCCAGTAATGATTTCAGCTTGCATGTCACCCCCCCAAACCTAGGATACTATCAAAACATTCCCACTTTACTGTCAATTAACTCTGAAGGTAACTCTTCAAGAAACTGAGAAGGGTTAGCTGGTTCCCGATTCCCATAAAAGCGTCGCTCATGAGCATGGGACAAAAACAGTTGTTCCTGAGCGCGAGTAATCCCTACATAACACAAACGCCGCTCTTCCTCCAACGCTACAGGATCTCTGAGACTACGACTGTGAGGAAACAGTCCTTGCTCTAGGCCGACTAGAAAGACAATGGGAAATTCTAGTCCTTTAGCAGAATGAAGGGTCATTAAAGAAACTGCTTTTTTTCCCTCTTCCAGGTTATCCATGTCAGAGGCTAGAGAAGCATTAGCAAGAAACCCTTCTAAGGTGGTTTCTTCGTTTTCTTCTTGAAATTGCAGGACTGCATTAAACAATTCCACAATATTTTCCAATCGATTCTCAGCTTCTTCAGTGCCTTTGTTTCTCAAATCGCCAATATAACCAGACTCCTCCATAATCCCTTTGAGAATCTCTAATGCTGAGAGGTCTTCCAATTGCTGCTGCCATTGAGACATAAGCTGAGCAAATTTCTTTACTGCTTTAGCTGACCGTCCAGCAAATGTATGAACTGAGGTCTCATCACTGATAATTTCCCACAGAGGAACTCCTAATTCTTGGGCAGCTGCAACCAGATTGTTAATGGTAGTTTGTCCAATTCCTCGTCGAGGAGTATTGATAATGCGCAATAGACTAACAGTGTCGGATGGGTTTGCGATCGCTCTGAGGTAAGCCAGAGCATCTTTAATTTCTTTACGGTCATAGAACTTTAAGCCACCAACTACAGTATAGAGAATATCCGCTCTAATCAAGACATCTTCAAAGGCACGGGATTGAGCATTAGTACGATAAAGAATAGCAAAACTGCCACCATCCAGTTCTGGATTTTGTCGTTTTAGCTGGATAATTTTACTGACTACAAACTGAGCTTCTTCCAATTCGTCATCAGCGCTATAAAAATAAATTTTTTCCCCGACACCCCGTGTTGCTCGCAGAACTTTATCAATTCGCTGGGTATTATTTTCGATCAGGTGGTTAGCAGCTTGAAGAATATTTTCCCTAGAGCGATAGTTTTCTTCTAGCTTGACCATAGTGCGAGTATCTTGATCCGGTAAACCGTCACCAAAGTCTTGCTGAAAACCCAGAAGGATAGTGAAGTCTGCCATTCGGAAACTGTAGATAGAGTTATGAGTAAGCAATCCATCGCTAAAGTAGACATGGTGCTTCTCTACCTCTAGGCTATACACCAAGCCATTGTATTCCTGACGCTGAATCCTAATCGGTTTCCAAGCCACTGTTTTGCCACCCTGATAGACGGCTATATCCATCAGTTCTGGTAATAAGTTAATCGCTGCTAGCTCGATAGTACTTTTACCCCGTCCCCCTTGATAGGCAATGTCAGGGCGGTAAATGGGGTAGTTTGGGTCGAGTCCAAAGTCTTGAAGACAGGAAATCCCCCGTTCTGGTAACACATCACCCAGTGCATTAAATAACTGCTCCAGCATCTGACGGGTGTACTCAGTGGCACCATTAATTGGTTCAAACGGGGCAGTGGGAATACCATAGCGAGCGGCAATATAAGAGACTTTGAAGGAAGCTTCTGTCCGATTGTCGGTTGTCATCAGAATCCAGGCGGCATCTGCTTTCTCAACCCTGGCTCGATAGCCTAACTGAAATCCACCATCGCTTTTAAATAGCTTGCACCATCCGACTCGGTACCACTGACCTCGGCGGATTAGGTAGACAACATGAGTCTTTTCCTTAGCTTGCTGATTCCACCGGATTGGCCATCGATGGTTTGGTGTGGAGCGAGTAGTTTGGCTATCAACCGTTACCTCAATCAGATTGCCACTAAAAGGACGACTGGCTTTGTTGAAACGATAACCTTCGACTCTGCCAACTACTGCGGAAGAATGAGGGTTATAGCTGACTAACCGATGTTGATTTGGGTCTAGTGCTTCGATGGGAACATATCCTTCAGTAGTGAGTACCTGAGTACCTGGTGGCTGACACTGGTCTGCATCCCCTACTACAAAAACTGAGCGATTCTGCCAATCCCACTGACTCTTTTGAGTTTCTCCCTTGGTAGTTAACAAGCGAATCAGTTCATACTGAATCCGATTGGTATCTTGATATTCATCCACTAAAATGTGATAAAATTGCTGATGCCAGTAGCTTAAGACCGACTCATTCTGTTGGAATAGCCTCATTGGCACTAAGATGAGGTCATCAAAGTCCAAAGCATTGTTAGCAGCTAACTGTTCTTGGTAGTGACTATAGACATCAGCAATCACTCGTCCCCGGAAATTGGACTGTTCTCGCTCAAATTCCTGGGGAGATAAACCGCGATTTTTGGCATTGCTGATACCATAGCGCACAGAACGGGGGTTAAATTTGTGGTCATCAAGATTTAAGGTTTGAGTGACAATGCTTTTAACCAGGGTCTGGGCATCGGATTCGTCAAAGATGGAAAAGTTCCGATTCCACTTCCGTCCCTGCTCATCTTGATATTTATTGATATCAAACCGGAGAATCCGAGCAAATAGACTGTGGAAGGTGCCAATCCACAACGGTTTGGTGATTGTTCTGTAAACACGCGATCGCAACTGGGTTTGTTGGTCTTCTGGCAGAAGCTCCAACCGTTGACCATACTTCTGTTCCGCCAGCTGCTGAGCAAATATTTGCTCAATCCGCCCTTTCATTTCCCGTGCGGCTTTGTTAGTGAACGTCACCGCCAAGATATTTTCTGGTGAGACCTTGTGTTTGAGAATCAGATTAGCAATACGATAGGTCAAGGCTCGGGTTTTGCCAGACCCTGCACCAGCAACGACTAACAACGGACCGCAAAAATGTTCAACGGCTTGAAGTTGGGAAGGGTTGAGGTGGCTCAGGAAATCAGGGGTTGTACTCATAGGGGCGGATAAAATGCGATCGCAGATCTATCTAGATCTATTTATCTTATAGCTGAGGCTATTCTAATGTTTAGTTTTTCCACTGTAATTCTAAAAATCCCATGATCTAGCAGCGCTCAATAGTCCATGAACACTTTCCCGATTCCCGATTCCCGATTCCCGATTCCCTACTCCCTACTCCCTACTCCCTACTCCCTACTCCCTACTCCCTACTCCCTACTCCCTACTCCCGATTCCCGATTCTTGACTGATGGTTTACACACGCCCCCTCGCTCGCTTAATTGAAGAGCTACAACGCCTGCCTGGAGTTGGTCCAAAGACTGCCCAACGACTAGCCCTTCATATCCTCAAGCGTCCAACACCGGAAGTCAAAGCCCTAGCGCAAGCGTTGGTGGAAGCCAAACAACAAGTTGGTTTTTGTAGAGTATGCTTTCACTTGTCTGCTGAACCGGTCTGCCAAATTTGCCGCAATTCCAACCGGGACCAGAAGACTATCTGTGTAGTTGCCGACTCAAGGGATGTGATTGCCATCGAAAAAACCCGCGAGTACCGAGGCCAATACCACGTTCTGGGAGGAGTGATCTCCCCTATGGATGGCATTGGTCCAGAACAACTCCATATCCAGCAACTTGTACAACGAGTCAGCCAGAAAACGATTCAAGAAGTCATTTTAGCCATCAATCCCAGTGTAGAAGGGGAGACAACCACACTATATATAGGTCAACTGATCAGGCCGTTTACCAAAGTGACTCGAATTGCCTTTGGTTTACCCATGGGGGGAGACCTAGAATATGCAGATGAAGTCACCCTAGCTAGAGCCTTAGAAGGACGCCGTGAGTTGGAGTGACATACTCCCACACTGGCCTATCGGTTCAGTGTGGGCTTCTTACCAACTCCACCTACTGGTTCGGATACTCGGTAAGCTTTATTAACGATACGGGATGCCCCTCCGCACCGGAACAATACAACTCGTTCTATTTTTTTAGGCACGCAGGTGGCGGTTAGCTCTTAATTTGTCTTCCCTGCTATGTTCATTATAGACGATCTCAAAATATTAAAGACCCTGTCCGCGATTCATCTGACACTCATGGAGTAGCATTGAGATGTGAGGCATAAGAGCGGATGAAGCTAAGAATTAGTAAAGGATGAAGTATCAAGTATGACTTGATACTTCATCCTTTACTAAACTACTTCAACTTTTGCTTAATAAACGTCACCAGCTGACCTAACTGTTTCTTCAAGGCATCAATTTCCTTCTGCATTTTGGCAACCTTTGCCTTCAACTGTGCAATTTCTTGAGCTGATGCGACGGAGGACTGATCGGTAGCTGCACTAACTGTTGGTGGTGCAGTTGCTGGTCGCTTCTTAGCCTTTTGCATAGATTCTTTGATAGCGTCCGTCAACTGCTTTTTATTAAAAGGCTTTTCAATAAAGGAAAAATACTTAAAAGGTTCTTTAATTTTAGCAGTTACCTCTTCTTTTCTTCCTGACATTAATACTAGAGGAATTTTTTGTAATTTAGGCTCATTTTGAAGTTTCTCAAAAATCTCAAATCCACTCATTTTTGGCAGGATAAAATCTAACATTATAAAGTTAGGGTCTTCCTGGTAAATTAAATTAATTCCCTCCACCCCATCTTTAGCTTCGAGGACTTCAAAACCCGGAGGTAACATCTCTTTGACACGCTTGCGGATTACCGTACTATCATCGATTACCAGGATTTTATGACTTGCCACGACTGACTCCTTTCCAAGGTAGTTTGAGGTAATTTTAAAAAAACAAATGTTGAATGAAGCGACTGTCGCCGACTCCAGAGGCTAATGTGGACACCCTAACTTATGTTCAGGGGAGTGCCAGTTTGCAAGAGCGATGATCGACAAGTCACGACCTACCCAACTAAGATAACTCAGCCCTATCAATCTATAGCCATACCCAGATAAAAAGCTGTGGCAGATGTCACAACCTATCCCTACTTAGTGCCATTCTAGGGTAAGACCCTACACCCGTTCAGGGTGAAGGGGTGTTGAGGCTGCCCCGTTGGAATACGAACGCGCCCCGCGTGGCCTACGGCCAATAGCATTCCGATGCAAAGTACTTGGTATGCTTCAGTTATGATTAACCAGTTCCTATCACGGCCTAAATTTACCCTAGACTAGGTCACCACACACCCTAACCAGGGACTGATTGCTCGGTATAATCAAAACAACTTAACTGCCAATCTTTTCTTTCGACAACCAACGAGGCAAAGTAACCCGGCACAGGGGTTAGACCAGCGATAGACCAACGGTAAACTGCCTGAGGGTCTTTGTTGATGCTCAGCAAGGCAGTCGGTTCAGCTGGATTTACAGAAACTTCGACCTGTTCCAAGCCAGCTAGTCCTTCACCAATCGCTTTGAGATAGGCTTCCTTACTGGTCCATCCCTGGAAAAATGCCTTGTGCTTTTGCTCCTCAGACACAGAACAAATCACGGCATACTCTTGGGGGGAAAAGAAACGTTGAGCGAGTTGCTCAGCATCTGGCATTGGTCGCAGATATTCTAGGTCAACGCCAATCCGCTGATCCTGGGTAATAGCATACAGAATTAGTCCATGAGAGTGAGATACATTAAAACGGAGTCTTTTGCCCCCACAAGTTTCCTTGAGTGCTGGCTTGCCCCGCTTTCCATAACAAAACTCCACTTGGCATGGGTTCATGCCCAAATAGCGACCCAAGATTTGGCGCAGAAGACCCCGACCTGCTATAAAATGCTTCCGATCCCGCTCAAAGTAAAATCGCTCAGCTCTTTGGTGCTCGTCCTCAGAAAGAGTGGTTGCCAATTTCTCAATCAATACTCCACTCAGCTCCAACTGCGCACGCCAGAGATGGACATCATGGTTCAATAGTTGTAAATCTGTTGGGGGAATTAGCCACACTGGGGTCATGGTTCAATAAAAACTCATAAACATTAGTAGTTTCACAGGTATACCCAATAGTCAAATTTCATAAATTTAATGATTTTTACAGATACTTAACAAGTTGGCTTAGTATTAAAGTTAATGTAAAGATGTTAAGCTTCCATGAGCTTTCCCAATAAATTTAAATTCTTGTTCCTTAGTTACTCCAAAGAACCTCAAACCCGTAAAATAGATCAGCTTTGTATAGGGAATAGATAGAGCCTATGAGTTTTATCCCATCTCCATCTAATCAAGAATCAACCTTCCCAGCTACTTCTGACCTGTTTCTGCGCCATCGACTTAAAATTGTAGAGGATTTGTGGGAATCTGTTCTCCTATCTGAATGTGGTCAGGAACTCGTTGATTTACTCAAGCAACTGCGGGAATTGTGTTCTCCAGAAGGACAAGCGACTGAAGATCCTCAATCCTCAGTTGCTGATTTAATCCAACAGCTTGACCTTAACGAGGCTATCCGGGCATCACGAGCGTTTGCTCTTTACTTTCAGCTGATCAATATTGTCGAACAACATTATGAACAGCGAAATCAACAACTCTCAAGACGCCGCTCTTACCGAAGAAGCACTGAACCTGAGTTAAGCCCCTTCGGCCAAGGTATTTTAACAAAAAATGGTAATTCCTCTTTCTCAACTGTTGTAACTGTTGACAAAGAGGTGGAAATAGGCAATGAGGTTACTCAACCAGGGGGTGCCGTTACCAATGTTATCGAAAAGAGCCACCAGGAAAACCAAGGATCCGAAAGAAAATTAGGGCTACTGGATTGGTTATTTCCCCACTTACACAAGCAGAATGTGCCACCAGGTCAAATTCAGCGGCTGATTGACAATCTTGATATTCGCTTGGTTTTCACAGCTCACCCCACAGAAATCGTTCGTCGTACCATTCGGGGTAAACAGCGACGGATGGCTAAGATTCTGGAACAATTAGACCAAGCGGAGCAAACCTATGGTACCTTAGGAATCACTTCGTCCTGGGAGGTGACTGAATGTAGCCAAAAGCTCATGGAAGAAATTCGCCTCTGGTGGCGCACCGATGAGCTACATCAGTTTAAGCCAGGAGTACTTGATGAAGTAGATTACACTCTTCACTACTTCCAAGAAGTACTGTTTGATACTATACCCCAATTGTATAGTCGCTTCAAGCAAGCCTTAAAGGGTTCATTCCCCTGGCTTAACCCACCAGCTAAGAACTTCTTTAATTTTGGCTCTTGGGTAGGGTCAGACCGGGATGGTAATCCTTTTGTGACTCCCCAAATTACCTGGCAAACTGCCTGCTATCAACGAGATTTGGTGCTGGGTAAATATATAGGTGAGGTTAAGAATCTGACCGAATTATTAAGTCTGTCCTTGCACTGGTGTGATGTGCTACCGGAACTGTTAGACTCTCTAGAACAAGACCGCTCTCAATTGCCAGAGGTTTACGAACAGCTCGCCATTCGCTATCGGCAAGAACCCTATCGACTTAAACTGACCTACGTTAAGCAAAAACTGGAAAACACCCGTGAGCGAAACCAACAGCTTGCCAATGGTATGCCTGTACCAGATGAGATGGCTAATGGTAAAAGCTGGAGTTTTTACCGCTCTGGAGAAGAATTCTTGGCAGAACTAAAGCTGATTGAGAGTAATCTGGTGGAAACCGGGTTGAACTGTCGTGAGTTAGACAATTTAATCGGTCAGGTGGAAATTTATGGCTTTTACCTGGCTCACCTAGATATTCGCCAGGAAAGTTCTCGCCACTCAGAAGCCCTCAGTGAAATTGCTGAGTACCTGCAAGTTTTGCCTAAGCCCTACAACTTGCTATCGGAATCCGAAGCATGCTTGTGGTTAACCGCTGAGTTGCGAACCCGACGTCCATTAATCCCAACAGAACTGCCATTTTCGGAAAAAACCTGCGAGACTATCGAAACCTTCCGGATGGTGCGGCAACTGCAACAAGAGTTTGGTCCCCAAATCTGCCAAACCTACATCATCAGCATGAGTCATACGGCCAGCGATTTGTTAGAAGTCCTCTTGTTGGCGAAGGAAGCTGGTCTGTATGACCCAGCCACTGGTCAAAGTACCATTCGCGTAGTGCCACTGTTTGAAACAGTCGAAGACCTCAAGCGTGCTCCAGCAGTAATGAAATCCCTGTTTGAGCTACCCTTGTATCGTGCTAGTTTGGCTGGTGGATATCAACAGTTGCAGGTTAGCCCATTAAACCTAACCTACTCGAATGCCAAAGGCGAACAACCAAATAAGTTACCATCCTCAAACGCCAAAGCTGAACAACCAAATAATCTTCAAGCTTTAACCTCTCCTAACTTACAAGAGGTAATGCTCGGCTACTCCGACAGTAACAAAGATTCTGGCTTCCTCAGTAGCAACTGGGAAATCCACAAAGCTCAGAAAGCCTTAGAGCACGTGGCCCAAGAGTACGGTATTGTTTTACGGATCTTCCATGGTCGTGGTGGTTCAGTCGGTCGTGGTGGTGGTCCATCTTATGAAGCTATCCTGGCGCAACCGGGTCGCAGTATCAATGGCCGAATCAAAATTACCGAACAGGGGGAAGTCCTTGCTTCTAGGTACTCTCTTCCAGGACTAGCGCTCTATCATCTCGAAACAATAGCGACAGCAGTGATTCAAGCTAGCTTACTCAATAATGGCTTTGATGATATCCAGCCCTGGAATGAAATTATGGAGGAGTTAGCTCAGACCTCCCGTACCCATTACCGAGCTCTGATTCACGAGCAACCAGATCTGGTAGATTTCTTCCATCAAGTGACACCGATTCAAGAAATTAGCCAGTTGCAAATTAGTTCTCGACCTGCACGGCGTAAATCAGGGAAGAAGGATTTAAGCAGTCTGCGGGCAATTCCTTGGGTCTTTAGCTGGACTCAAAGCCGCTTCTTGCTACCGAGCTGGTACGGTGTTGGCACTGCACTACAAAGCTTTGTCGATCAGGATCCAGAGGAGAATATCAACCTATTGCGCTGTTTCTACTCAAAATGGCCCTTCTTCAAAATGGTTATTTCCAAAGTAGAGATGACCTTAGCCAAGGTGGATTTACAAATTGCTCACCACTATCTCAAGGAACTTTCAAACCCTGAAGACCTGGAACGCTTCGAGCATTTGTTTGAGCAAATTGCTAAGGAATTTAACCTTACCTGCAATTTAGTCCTGACGATCACAGGACACCAAACACTGCTAGATGGCGACCCAAATTTACAACGGTCTGTACAGTTGCGTAATGGTACCATCGTTCCCTTAGGATTTTTACAGGTATCTTTGCTCAAACGTCTGCGTCAACATAGCAACCAGGTAACATTGGGTGTGGTTCAATCCCGGTATAGTAAGGGAGAGTTACTACGAGGAGCCTTATTGACGATCAACGGTATTGCTGCTGGCATGCGTAATACTGGCTGACCTGTAAAGAATGGAAAGTGAAGGATGAAGGATGAAGGATGAAAAACGAACCAATGGCGAAGTTATTCACTGTTAGTCTTTTTTTGTCCGGAATCCTTGTAATTGCCAATTTAGCCTAATGATTAAATAGATGTTCAACTCTGTTGATATCCTTGTGGCGCTGTCTGGCTTGCATCCTTTGTTTCCATTTTCTAATCGCGATCGCCGTTTTTTCTGTAGGAGGTGTATACTTCTGACTTTTCCCGGTGTTTTGCTTTGCCTGTCGTTGGTTTTGATTAGCTTGAGGTTGAATAACTAGAAACTCGGCAAGATTCTCTTGAAGTGATTTATTCTCCAAAGCCCTTAGGATCGCTCTTGCGTTTGAATAACGCTCTTTGAGGGAAATAGCCAGCATTCTGTTGAGAATATTAGCAAAGGAATCACTCAATTCCAATGCTTTGCCCCACTTCAGTTCACCAGTTTGGCGCTCGCTCTGAAATGGTAGGGGGGCTTTTCCAGTGAGTAGGTAAAGACAGGTAACCCCTAGGGAATAAATATCACTGCTATACACGGGTCGTAGGCTAAACTGTTCCGGTGGTGCAAATCCTACAGTACCGATGAAATGGGTAGTTGGGTTTTTTACACTGCTATCTGATGCTTGGGCAATTAACTCCTTAACTGCCCCAAAATCAATTAGTACCAACCGACCATCATGAGAAAGAATAATATTCTGAGGTTTGATATCACGATGTATTACCCCATGGTCATGGATGTACTGCAATAACGGTAGTATGTCTCGCAGAAAATCTTTAACGGCTCCTGGGGATAAGCAACCAGAACGCCTCACCAACCGAGCTAGGGTAATGCCTCGAATGTACTCTTGAACCAAGTAGAATTCTCCATCGTCTACGAAATAATCGAGCAGCATGGGGATCTGGGGGTGAGTCCCCAGTTTGTTCAAAATTTTTGCCTCTCTCTCAAACCGCTGACGAGCGTTATGTAATGCTTTTGGATCACTGAATTTGGGACGAAGTTGCTTGATGACACAAAACGGCTGACCCGGTAAGGATGTATCTTTGGCTAAAAAGGTGACACCGAAACCACCTCGACCAATCATCCGTAACACTTCATAGCGATCGCGAAATAGCTGCTTTTTGCCACAAAGTTGACCTAACTCGGTATTCTTTAAGACATCACTGTGAAAAGAAGATAGCTTGACTTGCGGGAAATTCATTTATTTTTATATAGAAGGAGTAGCCATCAGCACCGATATGCTTTTAGTTTAGGCGTAAATATACGGGTTTGGCAGAATTATTCAGAGAGAAAAAAAATTTCCTACAGTTAATTAAAAATTAGGTAAAGTTGGTTGATAATACAGGGGTAAACAGAAAACATGACTATGCATCACAAACTAAACGAAGCCTTGGACCAAGGTCGTTGCCTGAAAGTAATTAGTGGCTTAAATACTTTTGATCCCCAGAAAGTTGCTGCTGTAGTCAAAGCAGCTTCACGGGGTGGAGCGACTTTTGTCGATATTGCCGCCTCACCCGATCTAGTTAAGTTGGCACGAGGGTTAACGGATTTACCAATTTGTGTTTCTGCTGTAGAACCAAAGCAATTTGTTATTGCTATCCAAGCTGGCGCTGATCTGATTGAAATTGGTAACTTTGATAGCTTTTATGCTCAGGGGAAGTGGTTTGATGCTTCCGACGTATTGGCACTGACCATTCAAACCCGTAAATTACTACCCAATATAACCTTATCAGTAACTGTTCCCCACATTCTAAAGTTAGATCAGCAAGTAGAACTAGCGGCAGAATTAGTCAAAGCAGGAGCCGATATTATTCAAACTGAAGGGGGTACCAGCAGTAAACCTCGCTCCGCTGGCACCTTGGGTTTAATTGAAAAAGCAGCACCAACCTTAGCAGCTGCCTATGAAATTTCTCGTGCTGTGTCAGTACCAGTGTTGTGTGCTTCCGGATTATCCAGTGTGACCGTTCCCATGGCCATTGCTGCTGGTGCTGCTGGTGTTGGCGTTGGTTCCGCTATCAATCAGTTAGATAGCGAAGTGGCCATGGTAGCAGCGGTTCGCAGCTTGGTAGAATCCCTGGAAGGGGTCAAGGGTGAAGGGTTGAACGCGATCGCGTGGCCAATAGGCCAAGGTTTGAAGGGTTGAAGGTTTGAAGGGTTGAAGGTTTGAAGGGTTGAAGGTTTGAAGGGTTGAAGGTTGAAGGGTTGAACGCGATCGCGTGGCCAATAGGCCAAGGTTTGAAGGGTGGAAGGTTGAAGGTTGAACGCGATCGCGTGGCCAATAGGCCAAGGTTGGATGCTTGAAAACTACTCCTCTAACCTTCAACCTGTTAACCTACCCTACGAGAACGCCAAGGGCGAACAACCTGTTAACTTTCAACCTTCAACCTTCAAGCTATTAACCTTCAAGCTATTAACCTTCAACCTTCAACCATCAACCTGTTAACCTTCAACCTTTAAACTAAAGAGTCCTTCAATCCATAAACTACCTGTTGCTGTTCTTCAACGGTAAGTTCTGGGAACATTGGCAAGGACAATACTTGATTACAGACTTGCTCAGCAACTGGAAACTGACCGATGTGATAGCCTAAGTCTTTGTAGACTGGCTGCAAGTGTAATGGCAGGGGGTAATAGACCATAGAACTAATACCTGCCTGCTTTAATTTTTGGCGTACCTCGTCCCGATAGTTGCTATTGCTGCTATCTTGAGTTAGGCGAATGGTGTACTGGTTCCAGACGGAGTGTCCCCCAGGGGTTTCCCGAGGCAGGATTATCTCAGGTAATGGCTCCAATAACTGGTGATACCGGGTTGCTACCTGGCGACGGGCATTGTTCCAACCATCGAGATAGGGTAGCTTTACGTTAAGAATAGCGGCTTGTACGGCATCTAAACGGCTGTTGATACCATTGATTTTATGGTAATAACCAGAGGATCTACCGTGGTCTCGCAGCATCCGTATTGAGGCCGCAATAGTTTTGTCATTGGTAGTTACCGCACCACCATCGCCACAGGTTCCCAGATTCTTGGTGGGATAGAAGCTAAAACAGCCAATATGTCCAATACTGCCAACTTTTTTTCCCACCCATTCAGCACCAGTCCCTTGGGCGCAGTCTTCAATTACTGCAAGACAATGAGTCTTGGCGATATCCATCACACCAGTCATATCCACTGGCTGTCCGAATAGGTGAACTGGTATAATTGCTCTAGTATTATGGGTAATAGCTTTTTCAATCTGATTGAGATCGATATTAAAGGTTTCGGCATTGATATCGACAAAGACTGGAGTAGCACCAACTTCAGCAATTACTTCAGCGGTAGCGATGAAGGTAAAGGGTGTGGTAATTACCTCATCACCAGGTCCGATATCTAAAGCTCGCAGGGCGAGATACAGAGCGTCTGTGCCAGAGTTACATGCAATGCATTCCAGGGTACCGATGTAAGCGGCAAACTGTTGCTCAAAGTGCTCTACCACTGGACCACCAATATAACGTCCAGAAGAAAGAACGTCACCGACAGCAGCACTGACTTGTTCTCCAATAACTTGGTACTGCCGTTTTAAGTCAAGAGGGGGTATAGTATTCACTTGTTCCTCACACCTTAAGTTGCTTGTGAACTACCCCGACCTACTACGTAGAGGTCGGGGCTTCCAGCTTCACTGAAGAATGCCTTAACTTGGACGGACGTCCGCGTCTTGGTCTTACTTCTTCTCCACTGGCGTTGACCTCCCCCGTCCCAGAGGAGGATAGCATTCTGATTCCTTCTGCTCTAATGTTTTTTGCCGCATTACCATCTCTATCGTGGTGAGTTCCACAGCTTGGACAAGTCCAAGATCTTACATCTAGTGGCAACTCTTTGATTCTATAATGACAATTAGAACAGGTTTTGGAACTAGGAAACCATCGGTTTATTTCAACCAACACTTTCCCTTCTTTCTCGCACTTATAGGAAAGAAAGTTGACAAAGGTTCCCCAGCCCAGATCAGATATTGCTTTAGCTAATTTGTGGTTACGAACCATGCCCTTGACATTTAGGTTTTCGACTACTACTACTTGATTGTTATCAACTATATTTCTGGATAGCTTATGTAAGTAGTCTTGACGGACATTTCCAATCCGTTCGTATACCTTAGCTACAATCTTTATGGCTTTTTTTCGCCCGCTACTGCCCTTTTTCTTTCGAGCAGCAATACGTTGTTTTTTTGCCAGTTTCTTTTCGTACTTAGCTAGATGCTTGGGATTTCCAAACTTAGAGGTCTTTTCGCCGTCATAGGTGATCGCGAAATCCTTAATACCCAAATCAATCCCGATCGCTTTTAGCGGTTCCTTACTGACCATCACCTTCCCTAGGTGCGGCTGACCTTGGCGAATTAAATTCGCCAAGGTTAACCGCACCTCTGTAGAAGGTTGTACATCATCTAAGTCGTCGTACTCCATTAACACAGAAGCATAGTATTTACCGGATGGAGTTTTGCTGACAGTTACAGTTTTAATTTCTCCATCTAGTGGTCGATGGATTATTGCCCTGATAGTACCTAGTTTCCCAGGAAACTTCAAGCAGCTCCCAATTTGTTTCACGTTTTGGGGATACTGAATCGATTGGCGATGATGATATGATTTGAATCTAGGATATTCAGCCCTACCCTCAAAGAAATTTTGATAGGCACGACTAAGGTTGAGGCTCACAGATTGTAAGACCTGAGAGTAGCACTCTTTTAACCATTCAGTCTCTTTTTGTCTTTTGAGTTTTGGCAGCATAGAGTTGAGTGCAGACTGTTTTAGCCCTTTGCCAGTTTCCTTGTAAGTTTCTATACATTGATTCAAGGCGTAGTTCCACCACCAGCGAGCACATCCAAAATGCTGAGCCAGTATTTGAACTTGCTCTTGCGTAGGATAAATTCTAACTTTGACGGCTCTATGCTTCATTGCACTCAACCTCTTGATCGACCTTCCTTACTATTATATATGTTTTGCATTAAGGCGTCAAGGTATAAGTCAAGTCCTTGGCTCGCTATCCATGCCGGAGACGAAACCTCAGTATAGTGGAGCCTTTACACGGGACTGGTTATCAGAAAAGGGGTTAAAACTTATTAACTAAGGCTCCACTATACTTACGGTAACTTCGTTCCCCAACCTACAACGCACGAGGTTGGGGAATTTCGCGATTTTTGTTACAATACAATTCTTCCCAAAAAGGGTTCAAATTTTACCTGTAGCTTAATTTTTACTCCTGGCCTTGAAGGTTGGAAGGTTGGAAAGTTGAACGCGCACCCGTGGCCAATAGGCCAAGGTTGAATGGTTGAACGCGCACCCGTGGCCAATAGGCCAAGGTTGAATGGTTGAACGCGCACCCGTGGCCAATAGGCCAAGGTTGAACGCGCACCCGTGGCCAATAGGCCAAGGTTGAATGGTTGAACGCGCACCCGTGGCCAATAGGCCAAGGTTTGAACGCGCACCCGTGGCCAATAGGCCAAGGTTGAACGCGATGGACGTTCGCGTAGCGGAGGCCGTAGGCCACGCCAAAGGCGAACGGCTCTGCCGATAGTCCCGCTTTGCTGCGAAGCGCGTGGCCAATAGGCCAAGCTGGGATGGTGGATGCTTGAAAACTAGTCTTCTAACCTTCAACCTGTTAACCTTCAACCTGTTAACCTTCAACCTATTAACCTTCAACCGGTTAACCTTCAACCGGTTAACCTCCAACTGCCATCACAATTAACAGACCATCTGAGACAATGGATTAAAACAAGTTAGCTGTGGTGGCTGGTGGATTCTTTAATTGAACTCGATCTTAGCGATTTAGCGTGGGGATTGGGCATGATGGCGATCGCAATTGGTTTATCCAGCTGGCAAAGGCTGGGTTTGGAAGTTGAACTAGCGATCGCAACTGGCCGAACTATCGTGCAACTCATTGTTGTGGGATATGTACTGGCTGTGATTTTTGCCTTAGATCACCCGATCCCTGTTTTAGCTATCTTAATGGTAATGCTGACTATTGGTACGATTACTGCCCGCAATCGGATTAGTAACCACAAGATCCCGAGACTTTTACCAATAGTTTTCAGTTCCCTGTTCTTCAGTACAGCATTGACCTTAATCTATACAAATCTATTGATGATTCAACCAGAACCTTGGTATGCACCCCAGTACCTGATTCCCTTAGGAGGTATTGTGCTGGGCAATGCCATGAATGGGGCTGCGATCGCAGGGGAACGCCTAGTTAGCACCATTAGCAAGAGCACTCTGGAAATCGAAACCCATTTGAGCTTAGGCGCAACGGGACAACAAGCAGTAGCCGGTTACCGTAAGGATGCGATTCGGGCTGGGTTGATTCCTACTCTTAACTCCATGATGGTAGTGGGACTGGTGACTTTACCGGGAATCATCACAGGTCAATTGTTAAGTGGTATTGATCCCTTGAATGCTGCTTCCTATCAGATATTAATTATGTTTATGCTCGCATTTACTAACTTGATCGCAACCTTATTGATAACCTATGGGTTGACACGGCAATTTTTTAATCAGTCTGAGCAGTTAACCATATAGCATTTATCCATTGGGTGAGGTACACAGTCCCATGTTTTAGGGAGTAGGGAGTAGGGAGTAGGGAGTAGGGAGTCGGGAGTAGGGAGTCGGGAGTCGGGAGTAGGGAGTCGGCGAAAGACCATTAGTTCTCACATCATGTCCGGATAATTAGTGATAAAAAACATTCTGTCTTGAAACCTTACTCCTTTACTTCTGCCTTCTGCCTGCCCCCCTTCCGGGCGGGGGGTTAGGGGGGATTCCCTCTGCCTTGCTTTCGCGCCTTGTGTCAGTTTAAACCTATTATTATATCACTCTTGAGGCAATTGAGCAAATTCTTGGGAATAGACTTCAATCACCATATCTGGATCATCACGCTCGGAAAGCGATCGCATAACCTGACCCAACAATACCGGCTTGGATACACCAGTTTCCGGATGGATTATCGTCCGGGCTCGAATCGTTAACTGGTTATTTGCGCCACCGAGGCGTCCATAGGAATAAAAATTACTAGCAGCTTGCCGCAGTGTCGCTTCTACTTCCGACTCTGTCGCAGTAGGGGGCAAAGCAATCACCGTTTGGTTACCACCATTATCGTAGACTACAGTATATCGGATTGCCCCTGGAATGGTAGTACGGGTAAAGGGTACTAAAGATAAGGAGAAAAAGCTAGCGGTTAGCACCAGCATAAACCCAGTGACTCCCACCAGGCGAAACCGGAGACCCCATTTTAAGATAAAACCGAGTATAGCAATTAAGCCACAGGCTAAAGTCAGAATACCTGACCATTTAGTGTAGATCAGAAAATCAGCTGTTGTTGGCATAGTTTAGAGAGTTGATAATTGGTAATTTAGCAAAGGGAACAGGGAACAGGGAACAGGGAACAGAGAACAGGGAATAGGGAGTAGGGCATCAAAAATTATCACAATGGATTTAGGATTGCTATTGCTAATCGGTAATGAATAATTGCTAACTGACCACTCAACCAACTAGAGTAGCTTCTAGATTCGGGAGCATCCTATTTTTGGACATAACACTTTTAATAAGCTTTTGAAGACCTATAAAAAAATACCAACCAATTAACTTAGGGTGAGCAAAGTTATATTATCTATAATACTCAAAATAACCAATTTAGTTGAAACCATAATCAACCATTTATCAACTATCATTATAAACTAAAAATAAATAAGATAAGCGATAATTGATACAATAGTAGAACAGCTGGCCGATCGGTTCAATTTTCTATTGTCCATTGTCCATTTTAAAGCACTATATTAGACTACTATGTTAAGAGCCGGAATTGTTGGACTGCCCAATGTAGGCAAATCAACCTTATTTAATGCCCTAGTTGCCAATGCCAAGGCAGATGCTGCTAATTTCCCTTTTTGTACCATTGAGCCGAATGTGGGTGTAGTTGCTGTCCCAGATCAGCGGTTGCAGGTTCTGGCAAAGATTTCTGAATCTCAGAAAATCGTGCCAACTCGGATTGAGTTTGTGGATATTGCTGGTTTAGTCAAGGGAGCCAGTAAAGGGGAAGGCTTGGGTAACCAGTTTTTAGCCAATATCCGAGAAGTCGATGCTATTGTCCATGTGGTGCGCTGCTTTGATGATGATGACATCATCCATGTTTCCGGCTCCGTTGACCCAGGGCGGGATATTGAAGTAATTAATTTAGAATTAGCCTTAGCGGATTTAGGGCAAGTGGAACGCCGGATTGAGCGTACCCGGAAGCAAGCTCGTAGTAACAAAGATGCCAAGATGGAACTTGATGTCTTGGAAACCTTGAGCGCTGGGTTGAATGAAGGCAAATTAGCGCGCCAGATTAGTTTAACAGAAGAAGAAGCCGAGTCAGTCAAGCAATTGGGATTACTGACCAGTAAGCCAGTCATCTATGCCGCTAATGTATCTGAAGATGACTTAGCTACTGGTAATGACTGGGTCGAGCAAGTGCGGCAAATTGCTGCTACCGAAGATGCTCAAGTGGTAGTGGTTTCTGCTCAAGTAGAGTCAGAACTAATTGAGTTACCTGAGGAAGAGCGAGAGGATTTTCTTCAGTCCCTTGGTGTGGAAGAAGGGGGATTAAAATCTTTGATTGGTGCTACCTACGAATTGTTGGGCTTACGTACCTTTCTCACCACTGGTCCCCAGGAAACTCGTGCCTGGACTATTACTGCTGGCATGAAAGCCCCCCAAGCGGCTGGGGTAATTCACACGGATTTTGAGCGAGGCTTTATTCGGGCGGAAACCATTGCTTATGGGGATTTGGTAGCCGCTGGAGCCATGACCGCTGCTAAGGAAAAAGGGTTAGTTCGCTCAGAAGGTAAAGATTATGTTGTGCAAGAGGGAGATGTGATGCTTTTCCGCTTTAATGTGTAAGTAGTGGTGCTCTAAGGGGTTATACCCATGGATATTGTTAGTCTTTTAATTGCATGTTTGGTTACTGCAATCAGTTTGTTGATCATTTCCAAACTCCCAACTGGTGTCGAGATTGATAGTTTTGAGAAAGCATTGGTTTCAGCAGTGGTGTTCGGCATTCTCAATGCCCTATTGAAACCAATCCTGGATGTTTTAGCTCTTCCTCTTACTATCTTGACTCTTGGGGTTTTTGCTGTTGTGGTCAACGCCATTATTTTTGGCTTAGCCGCTGCTTTGGTAACGGGATTCCGACTGCGCTGGGGATTTTGGAGCGCTTTGATTGGCGCAATTGCCCTTGGTTTCGTTAATTCCTTGATCTATAAGCTGCTCGGAACCTTGACTTGATTGTTGGTCACTAAAAGGTAGACAGACAGGTAGACAGACAGCTTATGCGCTACTTGAGATGCTACTTGAGGTGCCGTCAGCCGTCAGCCGTCAGCTAATCAACGGTCGATAGTAAACAAGCATCGGGGGTGCTGGTACAACTGCTTGGAAATCCCTGGTCATTTTACTCATCCGACCTGGTGCAGCGATCGCGTCCGGTAGCTGATAGCTGATAGCTGATAGCTGAATGCTTAAACAGACAGGTAAACACAACAGGTAAACACAACAGGGGCAAAGGATAACAAACTCTAGCTCCTTGGCCTGTTGGCACTACACGGATATACAAACACCGAAGATACACCGATAACAAATGACCATCTGATCCGTGCATCTAGGTTAAATCCGTGTAGTTTTCGTTTGTCTTGAAATATCCACGCCCGAGCCCTGCACTCCCTACTCCCTACTCCCTACTCCCTACTCCCCACTCCCTACTCCCTACCACTTTATACCTTACCCAATTGAGAACTACTATATGAATTCAATAGCACCAGCAGTCTACATCATCGGTGCTGGACCAGGCGCTCCAGACTTATTAACTGTCAAAGCCTTGAAAATCCTCCAAAAGGCAGATGTTATTATTGTGGCAGATTCTCTAGTGCCCAAACAGATGTTAGAGAGTGTTCGTGCTGATGCCGAAATTATTCGCTCTGGCAACAAAACCCTAGAAGAGATTGTGCCACTGATGATTGAACGAGTGCGATCGCATAAATCTGTGGTCAGGCTACACTCAGGAGATTTGACTCTATATAGTGCTATCCACGAGCAAATGCAAGCTCTAAAGGAAGCCTCTATTCCCTTTGAACTTATCCCAGGTATCAGCGCCTTTCAAGCAGCAGCGGCACAACTTGGTGTTGAGCTAACTATACCGGGACTAGTACAAACGATTATCCTGACTCGGATCAGTGGTCGTGCTTCTGCGGTTCCAGACTCAGAGGAATTAGCATCCTTAGCTGCCCATCAAGCTAGTTTGTGTCTCTATCTCAGTGCTCGTCATGTAGAAGCGGCTCAAGCCAAACTCCTAAAACACTATTCTGCTGATACACCAGTAGCGGTTTGCTTCCGCATTGGTTGGCCAGATGAAAAAATCTGGCTAGTTGACCTTGACAAAATGGCAGCAACTACTGATGAGCACAATTTAATTCGGACAACCCTTTACTTAATCAGTCCAGCACTAAGGACAGCTTTAAACCCTGATGGCCTTAAAACCCGTTCCCGTCTCTATCATCCTGAACACTCCCACCTCTTTCGTCCTCACCCCTCTATTGTGTAAACTATAACTAAGGTTAGGTTAATTTTTGTGTGGAAGTGTGAAGCAACTTAATTGCCCAAAGTGTACAGGAACATTAGAGCCAGTTACCTGCCATGACATTGAAGTAGACCGCTGTGTCAACTGCAAAGGCATTTGGTTTGATTCCCTAGAGGCCGAAATACTCAAAAAGATTAAAGGTTCTGAGAGTCTAGATATTGGAGACCCGGAAATTGGCTCTGAGCTTAATCAGATCAATGATGATATTTACTGTCCCCGCTGCGGAGCTAAAATGGTCCGCATGCTTGATATTGATGAGTACAGCATCTGGTACGAAAAATGTTTCGAATGCCACGGGGTTTGGCTAGATGCTGGAGAATTCAGGCAGTATAAGCATAATTTTCAGCCCAGAGGTGTTCTACATCGAGTTAAGCGCATGTTTAGAACCCAAAAGGACATGCCCAATCCTGTGTTTTGAAAACCAAAATTCTGTAAACTAATTGCCATTGACCGTTCGTGCAGCGTCGGGCTTTGCCCAAAAGCTCACGCTACGCGATCGCTAAAAAGTATCGGAGAAAGACTCGTGCTAGACGAACAAGCAAAAAAGACCATGCTGCGCAAAATTCCCCATGGTCTATATATCTGTGGGGTCAGGGATGGTGAAGAAACAATCAATGGCTTCACGGTCAGCTGGGTGATGCAGTCTTCCTTCAAACCGCCACTAATAGTTAACTGTGTTAAACAAGATACTGGCTCCCACGGCATCATTAAGAAAACAGAGGTATTTGCCCTAAGCTTCCTCGATAGTGGGCAAAAAGATATGGCAGCCAAATTTTTTAAACCCCAAAGTCGCGTTGGTAATAAGTTTGCTGATGTAGAATTTTACTTTGGAGAAGTAACTGGTTGTCCGATCATTTCTGACTCCCTCGGTTATGTAGAATGCCAGGTCAGAGGAACTGTGGAAGAAGGCGATCACACGGTCTTTGTTGCTGAAGTCGTTGGTTCCGGCATTCATCGGGAAGGAGATCAGTTGTTACTAGAAAGCACTGGTTGGCAGTATGGCGGTTAGAGCAATCAGCAATCAGCAATCAGCAATCAGCTTTCGGCTGACGACTGACGGCTGACGGCTGATAGCTGACGGCTGACAGCTTAAAATTTATCTTCAAAACCTCAACTAGAGTGTGATATCAAGACTATGCCGCTAATTAAAGTTCAAACTTCTATTGATGCTCCAGAATCAGCAGCGGTTGAAGGGTTGCTGAAAAGCCTTTCTGGAAAACTAGCCGAGCATGTGGGTAAACCAGAAGCTTATGTGATGACAGCGTTTGAGTCTGGTGTGGCTATGACGTTTGCTGGTAGCTTTGACCCTGTTTGCTATGTGGAAATTAAAAATATTGGCACCATGAAGCCCACTCAAACTAAGGCCATGAGTCAGGATTTTTGCAAGACGATTAATGAGACCTTGGGTGTAGCACTTAACCGAATTTATATTGAGTTTGCTGATGCCCAGAGACATATGTGGGGGTGGAATGGGTCAACGTTTGGTTAGAGGTTAGGGAGTAGGGAGTAGGGAGTAGGGAGTAGGGAGTAGGGAGTAGGGAACAGGGAACAGGGAACAGGGAACAGGGAACAGGGAACAAGTGGTGGGTGTGGTTTCCACCATGAGCGATTGCATCAAGACAATACAATAGTTCTCAAAGATACCAAGATTTTCGCCAACTATTTTATCCCTTTCGCCTCTCTCCACACTCTTGGCCGCTCAGCTCACTTTAAAGTCAGAAATAGTCTCAATCCATACCCGTGCTCCACAGTGTAGGGGATTATCCGGGCGATACATGACCCGACAAGGGCCATTGACTTCGACGGTATGACCGTAAGTGTTTTTAGAGCCTCGTTTGACAGTAATCACCGGATTGCGTTCGCCGGTGTTGTGATTTTGGCGAATCACTTTCTGGTTCACGTGGATCACAGCCTTAGTGTAATTTGTACGCTTTGACCAATTCCGCTTTGGTCCACGAGTGCCAGGGGTAACCACGGGCATGCCATCAAATAAGGGAATCACCCAAGTTCTACCGACCTTATAAGCACCTTTAACTCTGCCCTTGCTCAACAGGAAACGGACGCGAGTGGCAGAGATACCTAGTAATTCAGCGGCTTGTGCGGTAGAAATCATCATGGCGAAAAACCGTTGTTTTGACGATATTGTTATCTTAACACGATTTTTTAAAAGATGCAAGCTATGGGTGGTAAGCGTGGAGAGTGTGGTTGGTTAAAAAAAACTATTGCATTGTCACTATGGGTGGTAAGGATGTTAAAAGTGGTTAACGTGGATAGTTAGAAAAACTATTGCACTGTCACTATGGGTGGTATAAGTGGTTAACATGGAGAGCTAAAAAAACTATTGCACTGTCGCTAGGGGTGCTGTGAGTGCATCTCATTAAAGCTGCTTGACCCAGTGGTGCGTTACTGCCCGATTCCCGATTCCCGATTCCCGATTCCCGATTCCCTACTCCCTATTCCCTATTCCCTGTTCCCTGTTCCCTCAATAAAAAAAATTCGGTCAAGTCCTGGTTAATTCCAATGCTTGACCGAATTATTTCTTGTAATAGTCAATAGCCCTAGGGTTCTTGACTATGTGTTCACCAAATCAACAACATACCAACTTAGGTTTGATACTTTAGACTTCGTACTTTCTGCTGAGTTTTGACCTGTCGCCAGGGATTGGAATCCCTGGCAAGTTCCTATCTTAATCTACCAACAGATATCGACTCAATATACTGATAACCTGTCCAGAATTTCCAGTAGGTTGAGGAGTGCTCCACTCATGAACTTGGGCGTAGCCACGGCTATAAAGGTTATAGATTGTGACCCGGACGGTTTTGGGAGAACCGATCAATATATGTTTGATTTGCTCCCGTCCTGGCTGCCCTTGGCCAGATAATTCAGGGAAATTAGGATTGTTGGGATTATACTCAAAGTTTGGGAGAAAGTTTTCGATGTCCATACTGTTTTTTGTTGTTGAATTTTGGGACCTTTCTATGTTAATAAATAATTATTTATTTTGTCAAGTATTTTTCAGATTTTTTTTTGAATATTTTTTTGCTGTGGGGGGGTATTAATAAAAAATATTAGATTATTTTTATTGCTTTTTTAGTTTAATTTAGTAGTAGCGATCGCATTTTTTTTTGAGAGCGTTTTTTCCTGGTATATTTCAGAGCGTTCGCGCAGCGTGACATGCAGATAAATCGCATTTTTTATTAAAATTATCATGACTTTCTATAGCATTTTATAGCTCGATCCCCCCCAGCCCCCCTTATCAAAGGGGGGAGTCAGTCAAGTCCTGTTTATCAAAAGTTTAATTCCGGAAAGTCCCCCTTGTTAAGGGGGATTTAGGGGGATCGAAACCCAGGAGTTAAGGGTTAGATTGATGAATTAGGGGTTAGGTATTAGAGTTGGGGAGTGCGATCCTATAGTTTATAAATAGTTCCATGGCTTTCTATAGCATTTTATAGCTCGATCCCCCCCAGCCCCCCGTGTACATTGGGGGGAGTCCGGAAAGTCCTGTTTATCAAAAGTTTAATTCCGGAAAGTCCCCCTTGTTAAGGGGGATTTAGGGGGATCGAAACCTAGGGGTTAAGGGTTAGATTGATGAATTAGGGGTTAGGTATTAGAGTTGGGGAGTGCGATCCTATAGTTTATAAATAGTTCCATGGCTTTCTATAGCATTTTATAGCTCGATCCCCCCCAGCCCCCCGTGTACATTGGGGGGAGTCCGGAAAGTCCTGTTTATCAAAGGTTTAATTCCGGAAAGTCCCCCTTGTTAAGGGGGATTTAGGGGGATCGAAACCTAGGGGTTAAGGGTTAGATTGATGAATTAGGGGTTAGGTATTAGAGTTTGGGAGTGCGATCCTATAGTTTATAAATAGTTCCATGGCTTTATATCACATTTTTTAGCTCGATCCCCCCCAGCCCCCCGTGTACATTGGGGGGAGTCAGTCAAGTCCTGTTTATCAAAAGTTTAATTCCGGAAAGTCCCCCTTTTTAAGGGGGATTTAGGGGGATCGAAACCCAGGAGTTAAGGGTTAGATTGATGAATTAGGGGTTAGGTATTAGAGTTTGGGAGTGCGTTCGCCTAGCGTGACATGCAGGTCAATCGCTTAGCAGCTCAGAGCATCGCATTTTTTTTCGGGATGATAAATTAGTTAAGTGTAGCGTTGATAATGGTAAAAAAATACACAGTTTTTTACCTATTGCTTGCTCCCTGCTCCCTACTCCCTACTCCCTACTCCCAATAATAAAATTACTTACCCAATTTAAACATGCTATACTATAATAAATACTATCTAAACTAAAGCATTGTTTGAGGTAGTCGTGGCGTTGGACTTACTGAGCGAAATCTATAGTTCCTTTGAACCTTTTCGGCCTGCCCTTAAAGAGGTTTATGTTGACTGTCAAGACGTTCGTGGAGGTTGGGAAGTTATTCGAGAGTTAGGACTTAAAATTAGGCGCTCTAAGCAGCCAACATGCCAGCTCTACACTGGGCACCGAGGAGTCGGTAAATCTACTGAACTTTTACGGCTAAAAGACTATTTAGAAGAACAGAAGTATTTTGTGGTTTACTTTGCCGCAGATGACGAAGATATTGAACCCCAAGATGCTGATTATGCAGATATTATCTTTGCTTGCACTCGCCACTTGGTAGAAGCAATTAAGCTTAAAGAGCATAATCCATTACTAAATTGGATGAAAGATCGTTGGGAATCCTTAAAGGATATTGCCCTGACCGAGGTAGCGTTTGATGGGTTAAGTTTAGAGGGGCAAATCTCACAGTTTGCTAAGATTACTACTAACCTTCGAGCAACACCAGATAAACGCCGTGAACTCCGCCAAAAAATCAACGCCAATACGCCATCTTTAGTCGAAGCTCTCAACGACTTTATCCAGGAAGCTCAAAACTCCTTGTCTGCTGACAGTCAAGGAATTGTCCTGATTGTTGACAACCTTGATCGCATGGCAGAAACCCAAGAAATAGGGAAACCAAGTAACTATGATGACATTTATCTGAATCGCAGTGAAATGTTACGAAGATTGGCTTGTCATGTAGTTTATACCGTGCCAATAAAGATGGTGTACTCAGGACGGGCAACTCAGCTCGAAAATAATTACGATAAACCTGATGTATTGCCAATGATCATGATCCGCAATCCAGACGGAACAGAAAATAAACTAGGGCTAGACAAAATGAGGGAATTGATCTGCCGTCGGATTGGCCTGATCGAACCCAACTTACTTCAAACCCTAGAGGGGAAAGTAGACGGGCTAGATTTTCCGCCGGTATTTGATAACGGTGAGACCTTAAAGAATCTTTGTCTAATGAGTGGTGGACATGTCCGAAACTTGATGCAATTAATCCAGAAAGCGATTGACTGGACAGATGAACTACCGATTACTGGAAAAGCAGCAAAGCGAGCGATTGAAGAAACACGAGAGACCTATCAGAAGACTGTACAGGAGAGTGAATGGGAAACTTTAGCGCGAGCATGTCATCTCAAGCAGGCATATAATGATGATGCTCACTTAGATTTGTTGTTTAAGCGCTGTCTCTTGGAATACCGCTATTATGATCAAAACGATAACCTACAGATTTGGTGTAACGTTCATCCACTAATCGAAGGGATTCCAAGATTTCAAGATGTACTTGCCAAGGTGAGAGCTTTATGAGTGTTGCTAACTCATCTAACGATAGTCAACCCTCTAGGGAGGAAATTTACCAAGCCTTTTTGCGATCGCTGAGGCGACGGAGGGGATTTGGGATTGTGTTCATGCAATGTCCTCCAGCGGAGGCTAAGCGGATCATTGGGCGAGTGCATCAGGATTTACCCCAGAAGCAAATAGCAACCTTAACATTAACCGAGCCCATTGATAATCTTTATGATCGTGTTAAATATATTCTCGACCGCGATCACTTGAGTATTCTTTTCATTCAAGGTCTCGAAAAATCTTTAGAACCTTATATCAAGCCAGGATATGGCGGAGACGGGGATTACTACAATCTTGATACTGTCCCTACCATCTTGAGTCACTTAAACCAACGGCGGGAGCTATTTCGAGATAATTTTCCAACTCTTTGCTTCGTTTTTGTGTTGCCAGCGTTTGCTATTAAATACTTTATTCGCCGTGCTCCGGATTTCTTTGATTGGAGCGCAGGTGTTTTTGAGTTTTCTGTAGATAAGGTAGACGTTACTGCTACAATAGCAATGTCAGTTGATAAGGGAGAGCATCAGATAGATGTTACTAACTATGTTCAGATCGGTGACACTGTTTATACTGACCGTGAGCTAAGTGATTTACGACGGTCTCAAGGGGAGCAACTTGTTGAATCTAAACAGTTTGATGAAGCCTTGATTTATTATGAGGAAGCACTACAACTTTACCGAAAGTTAGGTGATCAAGCCGAAATAGCGAGCACCTTAACAACAATAGGTAATGTGTTTCAGGGTTTGGAACACTATGATCAAGCACTATCTTCTTATCAAGAAGCTGTAGCTATTTCTGAACAGATAAATAATCAAGTTAGTCAAGCAAGTGCCCTGGGGGGATTAGGTGAAACCTATTTGTCTTTGGGTGATTACCAACAGGCGATTGACTATCTTCAACCAGCTTTGACCATCCAACAGCAGATTGATGATGCTAAGGGCGAAGCATTCTTATTAGCTAATTTGGGTAATAGTTATCAATCCTTAGGTCAGTATACACGAGGGATTGAATATTTTCAACGGGCTTTAAGAATTCAAAGAGACATTTGCGATCGCAAGGGTGAGGCAGCTTCTTTAACTAGCTTGGGTAATGCTTACCGAGCATTAGCACAATATCAACGAGCGATTGAGTATTTTCAGCAGGCTTTACCAATCCAAGATCAGGTTGGTGACCTTAATGGAAAAGTAGATTCTTTAAGTAGTTTGGGGAGAGTATTCTATTCCCTTAAGCAGTATGAACAATCCATAGCTGCTTATGATACGGCAATCAAGATTTCCCAAGAATTGGAAATTGATAAAACGGCTTTCTTTAGTCAGCTTCTGTTTAATAGAGGTAATGCTTTAAAGAGTATAGGGCGGTTAGAGGAATCAATCAAGAGCTACGATCAAGCCATTGAAATTGAACCAAGCTCAGATGAAGCTCGATCTGAGCGCCAGAATGCTCTAGCTCAGTTGGGACGATTAACGAAACCGTGGTCAATCCCGAACATTGCGGAATCGTTGTTGGGGATTGTTTCGGGAAAAGGATGGGATCGCTTAACTCAATCCCTGACTAAAATCGATGTGGAAAAAGCCATCCAAGCTGGAGCAGAAGCAGTTGATGAATGGGAAAAACAACTCGATAGTCAACAGCGCTTATTTTTTAACGCTCCCCCAGATGGCTGGAATGGAGTTAAGAAGTTTTGGCGCGACTATTTTACTAAGTCTGCTGTTTTGGCGGAATTCCAAAAACCCTTAATCAATCAAGGTAAGCCAGACCGAGAGATTTTAATCACGGTATTTCAACAGCAAGCTGAAGCTAATAATATTAAACTAAATCAAGACAGTCTCAAGCCTTGGGTGGAGACGTTTGTTAATGCTTATTTTCAGCAAACTGCTACTTATCTCAAGTATCAGGTGGCTAAACAGGATTATTGTCAACAGTTAGCTAACTGGTTTGATGATGTTAAATTTGCTGGCATTGCTGTGCCTGGGCAAGAGGTAGAAAAATCGGAGAAATTAGCCCAGATTTTTGTAATGCCAGATGTCGTCGAGGAGGTGTTAACTCCTAGGGATTTGGAATTGGAGCGGTTGGTAAGGGAAAGTGGGGAAAAATCGGAAAAGGCGCTGTTGGAAAAGACAACTGGCAGGAAATTTTTGGCTGAGCAGTTATTGAGCCAAAGTCAGTCCAGAAGAGTAGTAATATTGGGTGCGCCAGGCTCTGGTAAAACCACCTTGATCAGTTATTTTGCCGTCATGTTAGCTCAGAGCAATCCTAAGGTTTTGGGATTAGATGCTAATACCGACTGGCTACCGATTTTAATTAGGATGCGGGATTTGGCGAGACATCCAGATCAAAGCCTGATCGACTATGCCCGTGGGTTTGCTGAGAAAAGGATTGCAGTCAACACCTTACCAGTGGGATTTTTTGAGCATTGGTTATCTGATGGTAGGGCGTTGATATTGCTGGATGGTTTGGATGAAGTAGCAGAAGACGCTAAACGGTATGATGTAGTCAGTCGTATCAATAATTTTTTAGGACAGTTTGACAGAAATCGGGCAATTATTACCTCTCGTCCGGCTGGTTATCGACGGGACTTTTTCCGCACTGAGGACTTTCCCCACTATCAAATCCAACCCTTTGATGACCAAAAAATTTCAGCATTTATTGATAACTGGTATAACAGTCGGTTTCAAGACCAATCAGAGGCTCAAAGGCGCAAGCAGAGTTTACGAAAGGTTCTGGAGGATAATGACCGGATTAACTTGTTGGCACAGAATCCGTTGTTGTTGACAATTATTGCATTAATTCATCGGTATCAAGCGGCATTGCCCAAGGAACGCTATAAGCTTTATGACAAGGCGGTGGAGACCTTGTTAACTTCTTGGGATGCCAATAAGGAATTAAGTAGTGATAAGTGGTTAACTTATTTGGGTTTGGATGATTTACGGCGGTTGATGGAATGGTTGGCTTATTGGATTCATACCCAGGGAAATGTTGAAGATAACGACAGTGGCACCCTTATAGACCGGGATGAGTTGATTGATCAGTTGAGTCAGCAGATTAAGACATTGAAGCACGTGCAGTTGTATCAGGCCAAGGAAGAGGCGAAACGGTTTGTGGAGTTGATTCGCGAGCGCACCGGTTTGTTGAATGAGCAAGGGCAAGATTGTTATGGGTTTGTTCATAAGACCTTTCAGGAATATTTGTGTGCCCAGGAAATTAACTATCAGGCGGATAATGAGGGAGATTTTGAGATTGTTTTGAATCACATTGGGGAGCATTTGCATGACTCCCACTGGCGCGAGGTGTTACTATTGCTCATAGCACAACAAAAACCGAAGAAAGCGGCAAAAGCGATTAAGGCAGTTTTGACTAATAATAGTAACTATGAGCAGTGGTTGCATCGGGATTTGTTGTTTGCTGGTAAGTGTTTGGCAGAAGACCCGAAAAATTTGCGGGGTACTGATAGTGGGTTAGTGCAACAGATTTTGGAGCGGTTGGTTGAGTTGGAGGTGAGTAGTGAGGAGCGGGTTGGCGAGAGGGTTTATGAGCAGGTCTTTCAGGTAATTGGCAATTTGTATGAAACGGATTTTGAGGCACAGGTATTGGAATTGTTGAAAGAGCGATCCCATTTAATTGATCAGGAACGATTGCTAAACTATCGAGCTGAGTTAGGGGAAAAGGATGAGGTAATTACAATATTGCTAGCACGGCTTCAGGATGAAAATTCTGATGTGTGTAGCAAGGCAGCCAATGCCTTGGTCAGATTGGGCAACAGCTCAGAAACTGTACTCAGTACCCTACTAGCACGGCTTCAGGATAAGAATTCTGATGTGCATCGGTGGGCAGCCTATGCCTTGGGCAGATTAGGCAAAAGCTCAGAAACCGTACTTAGTACCCTATTAGCACGGCTTCAGGATAAGAATTCTGATGTGCGTGGGGGGGCAGCCGATGCCTTGGGAAGATTGGGCAACAGCTCAGAAACCGTAGTCAACCCCCTAATCGCACTGCTTCAGGATGATGATTATAGTGTGCGTCAGAGGGCAGCCCTGGCCTTGGGCAATTCGGGCAACAGCTCAGAAACCGTAGTCAACCCCCTAATCGCACTGCTTCAGGATGATGACTCTGATGTGCGTGTGGCGGCAGCCTATGCCTTGGGCAAATTGGGCAACAGCTCAGAAAGTGTAGTCAGTGCCCTAATCGCACTGCTTCAGGATGATGACTCTGATGTGCGTAGGGAAGCAGCCGATGCCTTGGGCCAATTGAAAAACAGCTCAGAAACCGTAGTCAGCGCCCTAATCGCACTGCTTCAAGATGATGATTGTGTTGTGCGTGGGGAGGCAGCCGATGCCTTAGGCAATTTAGGCAACAGCTCAGAAAGTGTAGTCAGCGCCCTAATCGCACTGCTTCAGGATAATGATTGTGTTGTGCGTGGGGAGGCAGCCGATGCCTTAGGCAATTTAGGCAACAGCTCAGAAAGCATAGTCAGCGCCCTAATCGCACTGCTTCAGGATAATGATTGTGTTGTGCGTGGGGAGGCAGCCGATGCCTTAGGCAATTTAGGCAACAGCTCAGAAACCGTAGTCAGTACCCTCCTAGCACTGCTTCAGGATGATGATCTTGTTGTGCGTGGGAGGGCAGCCGAAGCCTTGGGCAATTTAGGCAACAGCTCAGAAACCGTAGTCAGCACCCTCTTAGCACTGCTTCAGGATCACGATTCTGAGGTACGTGGGAGGGCAGCCGAAGCCTTGGGCAAATTGGGAAAAACATCCAATCATGTTCTCCCCAGTGTGATTAAATGGATTGAACAACACCAGGATTGTGACTATGTGGGCAGTGGTATTGATGTGCTGTGGGATTTGGTTGTAGGTAGGGAATAGGGAGTAGGGAGCAGGGAGTAGGGAGCAGGTAAAAAGAGGGTTTTGCGTAGGCTCTCTTGTAGACTGGAAACTCGATAAGCTTTTGCGATCGCTTCGATTGTAGACTAGAAACTCGATTGGATTTTGCGATCGCTCTCATTGTAGACAACACAGGATAAGCTTTTGCGATCGCTAGCCAACGCCCTTCGGGCTAATCGCCTTTGGCGCGGCTGATGCCTTTGGCCACGCTGCGCGAACGCCGATCGCATTCCAAATCCCATCTCATCTAGAAATAGAGCGACTATTACAATAGTTCCGGTAGCCTCTAATATAATCGTTAACCACATCAATCGCTTGGGGGCGCATGTTTCGTTGGCGGGGAAAGTCCTTTAATACCGAAAAAACATTCTGGTAAACCGCACACCAATTCCCAATCCCTGCCCGTAATGACTGTTGTCCCCGAACCAGGCTACGGATGAAAGCAATAGAGAAATCCTCAGGATCCTTCACAACTGCTGCATCCAATAATAATAGAGCATTAGCTCGCTGAACTTGTCCCAGACTACTGCTTGATCTAGAGCGATTGACTACTGCAACAGCACTCTCCAAAGTCGGGTCATCCATCGCTAGTAAATACCCTAGCGCTAGGGCTTCTGCTGCGGTTAACATCTCAAGGGTAATGGTTGATGGCTGCTGACTACGGCTGCGAGCAATATACTCAAGATACTGATTAGCCCTCTGGCTTGGCTCAACAGAAAACCCAAGTTGGTTGATAATCGCTGCTCGCACATCATGGGTAATATTAGGGTTGCTTAGGTTTTGGAAAACCTTATCATTAAGTCCATAAACCGAGGCATATGTAATCAGATCAACATCTTTATATGCCTTAGCAAAAGGAGTACTAGTTAAGGGACTATCCGCCAACGCTACCGGAGCAGCTGTCACAATACAACATACCACAACAGGTGTCAGTAATGGTGTAATTTTCATTAGTTATTTATAATTTCTTGATAGAGTTTGTAGGGTGGGCAAAAACAGTTTAATTATTTGGATGATTATAAATAATATGTAAGCATTCAGCCGTCAGCCGTCAGCCGTCAGCCGTCAGCTTGTTTTATTCAAAAGCTTTTCGGTATATAGCGTTTATAGGACTCATGAGGTACACATAATTGTTTGACTATTGGCTCTTACCTGCTCCCTGCTCCCTGCTCCCTGCTCCCTGCTCCCTGCTCCCTGCTCCCTGCTCCCTAAAACCCGGATATTTGTACCTCACAAGTCGTAGAATTGCTATAGCGTGCGCTGATAGCTGATAGCTGATAGCTGATAGCTGATAGCTGATAGCTGATAGCTGATAGCTGATAGCTGATAGCTGATAGCTGATCTTACTTTGCCCACCTTACTTTAATTGTTCCAAATTATCAATAGTCAAAGTTCTTTCATCATCCGCTATCTCTGCTCTGTAGTCCATATCGATTTTAGTTGGATAACCTAAGGTAGGGTCGTAGGTAACATCAAGCTTATAATAATCCTGATCAATAGCCTTTTGGACAACATCGAATAGCTTCGAGACGGAATCATAGTTGTCAAAAAATTTCCGATTAACTGGTTTGCCGCTATCAGCAGCAACAATAGAAGTCGTTTCACCATTACGGATTTCTACAAATACTGGCTTAGTGACGTCACCAATACAATAGCAACTTACCTGCAATCTATACCGGTAGTTATCTAGCTTTTGAGTTTCCCAACGTTGCTGGTTTTGTTCCAATAGCTGCTCAGGGGAAGGATCACTAGCACAAGCGGAAAGTGGCACAATCATCACCAGTAATCCTAACCAACAATAGCGATAGAGTCTGGAGTGTAACGTCATAGTGTTCGAGTCACCGAGTCGAGTGACCAATGATAATTCGGGATGGTTGACGAATCCGCTAGTGATTTTGTTGCCATTGTCGGTAGGGGGGCGGAGGCAAAAACTTACTGACTCTCGTTATCTGACCCTTGATGCTATAGTCAGATCAAGGCTTTCTGGTCTTGTAGGTATTTAACCAGCTGATGTACTTTTGTTGATGGGTTAGCACAATCAATATTAAACGTCTGTTGTTCCTCCAAATGATATTTCTCCAAACGTTGAGCATTAGCTATTGCTTGATCGAGTTTAGATTCTAATACACTGTACATATCCCTAGCTTTATCATAATCCTTAATCCCATCCTTTTTGAGTTCAGAATTTAGTTGATAAATTACGTCTTTGCATTTTTCAAAAGATTTAGCAGTGTATTTGTAATGTAGCAGAAACCAAAACTCAAAACATGGTATTGATGGGATAGCGATAATACCGTAGATTTTAGCTTGTTCCAGCGCTTGTTTATATTCGGTAGGTTTATCGCCATCAAATACACAGTATATTTTATCATAGGTTACTTCTCTTCCTTTTTGCTTTTGCTGCTTGTTGCGCAAGCGCCACTTATTAGCTGTTTCCACGATCACCAGAGGATCCCCACCCTTACCGGGAACCACTTCTACTGTTGTTGTTTTGAGTTGTAAGGATGTCTTGAGAGATTTAAAGTAGTTGTATTCTGTTTCTTCACCTTCAACTACGATTAGAATATATTGTTTCGCTGGTTCAACATTTGGACTACGTCCAAGCTGAGCATAACATGGTTTTCAAGTTATCAAGGTTTGACCCTTGCGGCTAGTCCCCCAAATCCTTTATGGATAAGGTTTATAGCCAACGAATCACACAGCTTTACTGCTGACGGGACGCCCCACCGCCAAATTCAATATGTTTATTGCCGCATTCACATCACGATCCGCTGTAAACCCACAGTGAGGACAAGAATGGATGCGGTCTTTTAATTTTTTAGGGACTTTCGTTCCACAATTGGAACAGTTTTGGCTGGTATTTCTGGGATTCACTGCCTTCGTGATTAGTCCAGCATTTATGGCTTTGACTGATAAGATAGACAGAAATTGACCCCAACCAGCATCTAATATAGATTTAGCTAATTTAGTTTTCGCTAAACCTTTAATGTTCAACTTTTCATGAGCTACTAAATCATGATTGTTTAGTAATCCCTTTGCTGTTTTAAAATGAAAGTCTTTCCGAGTGTCAGCAACTCTTTTATGGGCTTTGCCTAATTTGCTAACAGCCTTTTTCCTGTTGTTACTACCTTTTTTAGACCGACTAACAACTTTTTGGATCTTCTTTAGCCGTTTTTGAGCCTTTCGATAGTATTGGGGTATTGGTACCTCTGAACCATCAGACTTAACAAGAAAAGACTTGAGACCCATATCTATCCCAATGGGATTTTCAACGCTATCTACTGGGATAACCTCTGGAACACTATCATCTTGGATTGACAACGTAACATAGTAGCCATCAGCCTTTCGGGTTATGGTAGCTGTTTTGATTTTGAATCCTTCTGGGATAGGTCGGTGATAAATCATCTTGACTTTGCCAAATTTTGGAAGAGTCAAGATGTTGCCATTTATAGGATTCTTGGATAGAGAAGGAAAAGTAAACGACTTGTATCTATTTTTACTTTTAAATCGAGGTCTTCCGCTCTTTTTCCCATTACTATCTCCCTTAAGAAACCGCTTAAAAGCCAGATCTACTCTCTTTACGCAATCCTGTAATACGTGAGCGTGAATATAACTATACCAAGGTCTATCTTTCTTTAGCTGAGGTAGAGTTTTCTTCTGGGAAAAGTAGTCAGGGTTATTTCTTAGATCTGGTAAATGACAAACAAGGGGACAAGAATTAATAGGACAGCGATTCTGCTCAAACCAATTAAACCTGTCTGCCAACAAATAGTTGTACTGATGACGCAACATGTCCAGCCATTTCTCTACTTTTGCAATTTGCGACTTTGCTAGTCTTAATCGGTATTGATATGCATATCTCATTTTTGTCCTCTTGCTTATCGACCTATTGTTAGTCTAACATTTGGGGATCCATATGACAATCCAAAATACCGAAAAGATGAAAGATAAAAAGTTGATAGTCAGAGTAACTGAATTTGAAAAACGACAATTAAAACAGGAGGCCGATAAGAGAGGGATGACCCCCTCTGAGTTGATTAGAAGCTTGATAGCTCGTTTCCCTATCCCCCAGGATTCCTAATTGGTGACTCCGTTTCACTCCATCACCGGGCTATCCTTCCTAGAGACGAAACCTGATTGTTAGTGGAGCCTTAATCATAAAGTTTTCACCAAAGGTGCGCTTTCCTTGTCTTGATGCAATAGCGAGTGGGGGGAACCCCCAAGACCGCGCTGCATCGCTAGGCGAATTAAATTCGCCACGGGTCGCACCTCTTTTATGCATAACCGACCAACCATAAAGGCTCCACTATCCTTACGGTAACTTTGAGACGCTGACCAAGCACGGGTACAGCGCGGGGCTGCCGCCCTAAAGCTCAACCGATTCAGCACTGCCTGTGGCGTCTGGATTAATCAGTGTGGCTGTGTGATTGATTTACAGGAATAATTTCTATTGATGGGATTGGTTTTTTGCTCTAACCTTAGGGTGATAGCTAGGGTTATTGGTGCGCTCAGGTTTTTTTCTGATTTTTACCACCAATTTTTAGGATATCACAAATACCCGTCTGTCGGTAACTAACCATTTCTCTTGAATCTGAGCTGATGCTAAGATAGGTGCGTTCTAGCATCATCTTTCTAGGCTTACTTTAAGTCAAACTGCGACCAAGTTAATCCTGGTCAGCAGCGCTTCTTGAGTTAGCTGACCAGCCTAAGACCTCTGAAGTCTCGGCCACTAGATTGTTTTCCTGCCCTGATTAAAAGTTACCGGTTTCCCATAGGTGTTTCCAACAACTAAGGAGTTTTTTATGAATGCTGTTCCTCGCTCTGCTCGTAGTCAAAGAAATCGGTCTCAGCAATCATTGGCTATTTCAAAAGACAAACGTTCTAGGATAGCACGACCACCAACACATACTATGATGTCACCGAAAAACCCTAAGCCAAAGGTTGAAAACGTGAGTGTTTTGCAGCAGCAAACACCAATTTTGTTGAAAGCCTTACTATTTTTAAAACTTGGCTCAGATATAGTAACATTTACACTAATTGCTACTGCTGTCACCGTTTATTCCTGGACAGTTTACAGCCAGCAACAATGGACCCAAGAGTATCGTAAGCTAGAGGAGCTGCAAAGAGATGAGCGCAATATGACAGCAACAACCGAAGTGATTAAAGATCAACTCGCTCAACAGGCTGAAAATCCAGCTACAGGGCTGGTTACTCCCAATCCAAGTAATACAATTTTTCTCAAACGAGCTCCTGAACGTCCTCAGCGCCAGCCATTTACCGCTTTCACGAAACCTCCTGAGCCAAAACCCAAGAAAATCACACCCCTGGGTTACTAGTTTTTTGCCTAGGTATAGGGCGAATGGGGGTAGGAAAAACTATGTTTAGGTATATTTATTTAAGTATATCTTTATAAGTATATTTATTGAAATACATTTAATTAAGTGTGTCTGTTTAAGTATATTTATTTAGGTATATTTGTTAAAAATGATAGTCAGGTAAAACCTTATGAAGCCCGGTAAGTCACTGGGAAACAACCGTTTGAGACTGCTAATGATATGGGTAATAATGATGGCAGGCGGCAGTGGGCTGTTGCTAAATTTATACCGTTTGCAAGTTTCAGAGGGATCGTCCCTAGAGGAAAAAGCACGGCGGCAGCAAATGGTCTATATGCGGCCCTTTGTACCTCGCCGTCCTATTGTTGACCGCAAGGGCAATGTTTTAGCCATCGACCGACCTGTCTATACCTTATATGCTCACCCGAAGTTGTTCAAAAAATCCTTACAGGAAATTGCTGCTTTGCTGGCTCCGATGATCAAAAAAACACCAACAGATTTGGAGGAGCTGTTCGGTAAACGTAAGAGTGGTATTCGCTTGGGCAATACGATCCCAGAAGCGATCGCAGACCAAATTGCTCGGTTGAACTTAGATGGTTTAGAGTTGATTCGACAATACTCCCGCTTTTATCCCCAAAATGAATTGGCATCAGATGTGGTGGGTTATGTAAACATTTTCGATCATCTGGGTCAAGCGGGTCTAGAATACACCCAAGAAAAGTTCCTAGAACGGGAGATAAAAAACATCCGACTGAGCCGTGCTGGCAATGGAGCCTTGATGCCAGGTCATGTGCCAGAAGGATTTATGCACCTTGATGACCTGCGGCTACAAATAACTATCGATAGTCGCCTGCAACGAGCAGCTCGCTCTGCCCTGAAGGAAACCATCAAGAAGTTTAATGCAGAGCGTGGCAGTATCCTAGTGATGAATGTAAACAATGGTTCGTTGTTAGCCCTAGTTTGTGAGCCAACCTACAACCCCAATCAGTACTCCAAATTCGATGTGAGTTTGTTTAAAAATTGGGCGCTGTCAGACTTGTATGAACCTGGTTCGACATTCAAACCCCTAAACGTTGCGATCGCATTAGAAACTGGTATCATTACAGCCCAAAGCTTGTTCAACGACACTGGTAAGATTCAAATTGGCGAATGGCCGATTCTCAACCATGACTATAAATCAGTAGGCGCTCGCGGGATGATCAATCCCACCAAGATTCTGCAACATTCCAGCAATGTGGGCATGGTGAGGATGATGAAAAAGATGAAACCTGAGGTTTACTATGACTGGTTAGAGAAGCTAGGCTTAAAGCAAAAAGTAGGAATTGAGTTACCAGCTGAGACGGCTGGACAGCTCAAAAGTAAGTACAAATTTAAAGTTTCCCCAATTGAACCAGCTACGGCTTCCTTTGGTCAAGGCTTTTCCTTAACCCCAATTCAGCTAACTCAGATGCTAGGTGCCCTTGCCAATGGCGGTAAGCTAGTGACTCCCCATGTGGTTCGCGGACTGTTTGACACCAAAGGGAATTCCCACTGGCAACCACGCCGTCCTGCACCGAGACGAGTATTTTCCCCCAACACTACTCGGACAGTGGTGGAAATGATGGAAACTGTAGTAACTGATGGTTCTGGAAAGGCATCCCGTATTCCTGGTTATCGGATTGGTGGTAAGACCGGTACGGCTCAGAAAGCCAGTCCTAATGGGGGCTATTACAGCGATGCCAAGATCACCAGCTTTGTGGGAATTTTGCCAGTAGAATCTCCCCGCTATGTCATCTTAGCAGTAGTGGATGAACCCCAAGGCAATGCCTTTGGTTCTACCGTAGCTGCACCATTAGTCAAATCAGTTATAGAAGCACTGATTGCCATTGAGCAGATTCCACCATCGTCTCAAAACTTCCGGTAGTAGGGCAACTTTGTTTTCAAATGAGTACAATTCAAGCTCTGGTTTGACTTGTCTGCACCTGTGCTAATAATTGATTAATGTTACTGGCTGCTGGTTTACAACTAAGTCCCTGACAAACTAAACCAATAACAGAATCTGGCAGATGGGTATCTAATTGATAAACACTGACGGGGAAATACCCACAGATCAGGGAGGTAAGTTGGTCAGCACCAGCGCGAATCAGAGTGCAATTGCGGTACCAATCTAAAGCAGTAAATATACTGGGACAGGATTGAGGGGATGTGTTGAGTACGCTACTAAATGCTTTCAAGGCTTCTTCTGCTCGGTCAAGGTATCGCAAATCTTCAGTGAGTAAAGCCAGACGTACTAGGTTAGCGATCGCTACGCCATTGGCAGATGGTGTCGCATTATCCGTATAACTACGCTCGTTTACTAACAGTTGATCACTAGGGTCACTGGCAGCATTATAGTAACCACCATTATCCACACTCCACAGCAATTCATCAAACTCCTCCTGAACCTTAACAGCTTTCTCTAACCAACTGGCCGGTGACAGGTTCATCGGTTGCAGATTTGAACCTTGGCCTTTTGCCCAAGGTTGTTCTACTGACAAACTTGCTTGATGTAAATCTAGCAAAGCTTTGATAAACAAAGCATAATCCTCAGACTGAGCCAGCACTGCCGGTTGACCATCATAGTTTAGTCGGTGGAATCGTCCTGCTACCCATTGATTATTGAGGATGAATTGAGCAGCAACAGTTGCTAGTTGCCAATAGTCCGGTTCAAGAAACACACTATAGGCTCGCGCTAGACCAGAAATCATTAAGCTATTCCAGGCAACAATCATTTTGGTGTCCGTTACTGGTGGAATTCTACCGAGCCAGTTCCGGGTTTTTGCCTCTTGATTGGTCTTGGCTGGTGGAAAGGTTTCCAGGAGATCCGGTTTGGCACCATAACGTGCTTCAAACAGTTTAGCCAAAGCAGCTTCAGTGTTCTGGGAAAACTGATCTGAGTAACGGCGCTGCAACACATTCTTGCCTTCAAAGTTGCCCTCTTTGGTCAGAGTAAATTCTTCCTGAATTGCTGTAAACTCCGATGGGCTTAGCAGTTGTTCTAGTTCTGAATAACTCCAGACATAAAACGCCCCTTCTTCAGGTTCACTGTCTGCTGGGGTCGCGAAATTATCTGCATCTTGAGCAGCATAAAAGAAACCATTCGGAGCGGTCATTTCCCGCTTGAGCCATTGAACTGTTCCTGCGATCGCTCGTTTAAAAGCGGCTTCCTGAATCCCTGCACTCCACAAATCTACCAAGTACTCCACAATCTGCCCATTGTCATAGAGCATTTTTTCAAAGTGGGGTACTGTCCAAGTGGGGTCAACTGTGTAGCGATGAAACCCCCCAGCCACATGATCGTAAATACCGCCCTTGGCTAAGTCTAGTCCCCGCTGTGCACAAGCCTGCTCTGGGGTATACTCCGATGCCCAATCGAAGCGAGTAACCCGTAGTGCCATACTGGCATAGGGAATCATGGGGAAACGTGGACCTGGATTGAGAGCATTAACGACACCCACACTAACTTGACCACCGATAAAGAGCAAATCATCACCAAGCTGCTCTGATTCGGGTAGTACTGCTGCCTGTTGGAGGTATCCCAGGATGTCTTCTTTGAAACTGTTAAGCTTACCTTTTTCTAAATCATAGAAGCGACGAATTGATTGGAGCAACTGCAAAAACCCCGGTCTTCCGTAGCGTGGTTCCACTGGGAAGTAGGTACCTCCATAAAAGGGTACCAAGTCATCCGGTGTCAGGAAAATATTAAGGGGCCAGCCTCCTTGACCTGTCATCATCTGCAATGCTAGCATGTAAATGCTATCAATATCGGGTCTTTCTTCCCGGTCTAGCTTAATCGGAAGAAAATTAGCATTCATATACTTGGCAATTGCCTGATTGGAAAACGCTTCGCCCTCCATCACCGTACACCAGTGGCAGCTAGAGTAACCGATAGACAGGAAAATTGGCCTATCTTGTTTTCTTGCTGTTAATAGCGCTTCTTCACACCAAGGCCACCAATCGATCGGATTTTCAGCATGCTTACGTAGATAAAGGCTTTGGGATTGGGCAAGGCGGTTAGTCATGACAGCTTCAGTAGTCGCTTCCCCTTCAGTCTACCTTGGTGAGTAGTGAATCATTGATGTATTTGTCGTTAGTTATTTGTCGTTAGTTATTTATAATTCACTCTTTGTTCTGAGGGCTAGCCACTGTTGACGATTTTCTCCAAATATCTGGCAGTATCTACAAAAATATGTTAGACAATGATTAGTTTTCTAGTGTCATTGAAAACATTCTGTAACTTGAATTGAAGCCGAAAACCAAAGCAAACCATGATAGTGGTTGCGTTTTCTATTAAACACAGATAATAGCGCCAAGAGCGGAACAAAACCGATCTTGGCCTTGGGAGATACCCCCTGGCTGCGAGAGCAGCTTGCAGAGCGTGGGCTAAAATCGGCAAAGTAGATTTTGGTAGCTAAAAAGTATCGGTAGATACAAATCACCCATGACCAATGATGAATCACTAGTAAACTTTGGTTTTAAACTTTGGTTTCCTCAAGAGTATTACCAAAGTAATGATGATAGTAATCATAGCTACCGGTAGTGTAACCTTTTAAACCATTAGCAACGATACCCAAAACTCTGCTATGAGCAATTCTCAATTCCGAGAGAGCTTCTTTGAACAAAATTTGCTTAGCTTTCCCTAAACCTACCACCATCAATATCCCATCGGTATTAGGCTCCAGAAGTCTAGCATCCGCCAGACCAAGTAGGGGAGGGGTATCAAAAATTACCAGCTCAAACCGCTCTTTGAGATATTGAACTAAATTCTCCATCTTTGGGGAATTGAGAAGCCTGGTGGGGTCGGGGGAAATTTGACCAGCACTTAGAACACAGAGATTTTCCTCTAGAGGCGATCGCTGAATAACATCATCAACCTTGATTTCGCTAGAAATAACATCGCTCAGTCCCCATAAATTAGGTAAATCCATCTTCTGATGAATCTGAGGAAAGCGCAGATTAGCATCCACCAGTAAAACCTTTTGCCCCATTGCTGCTGCTGCCAGGGCTAAGAATATAGCCGTAGTGGATTTACCATCTACTGGTTCAGCAGAAGTTACCACTATAGCGCTAATGGGTTTCTCAGAATACAGACATTGGAGATTAACTTGGAGAGAGCGAAACGCCTCTAAAACAGGAGAAATCTGGTAACTACCAGATCCCACACCGAGTTGTGGAGCTGAGGCTTCTGGCTCGGGTATTATGCCCACACCAGTAACGGTAGTGCATTTCTGGAGTTCTTTGTTAAAGGGGATTGTTGCTAATATTGGAAAGCGAGTATACTCTTTGATATCGTCAGTGCTGTTAAGTAAATGATGTAACTTTTCTGCTAAAAACCCAGCCGTGGCACCTGCAACTATCCCTGCGGCTGCGCTTAGGAGCAAAGTATCAGGCAAATTTGGGGATATTGGTTTTTCAGGTTGTTGCGGCTCAACAATTGTCTGCCAAGGGATACTGGTTTTAGCTGATTCAAGTTCCAAAGTTTCCCGAACTGACTCAAAGCGGTTTAGGCTTTCTGTTGCTACCTCAATCTTCTGCTTGAGTTCTGTATATCGATCGGCAATCACAGCTAGCTGTTTAAGTTTTTCACTGATCAGACTTTCCCCTTTAGCGATTGCGACCTGGCGCATCTCTAAAACCTTAATTTGGTTCGCTGTCTCTACTAGCTGCTGAATCAAATTCAGGCGAACTGTACTTGAGGAACCCGATTGAGCATTGCCACTCAACTCCTGAATACGGCTATTTATCACCTTTTCTGCTTCCTGGCTTAACAGGGGGAGTAAATTTTGCTGTTGTTGCCTTAATCCTTCAAAGGTAGATTGGTTTTCCTTGAACTCTGCTAAATCCAACACCATCTGACCTTCTACTTTAGAAAGTTGGTTGAGCAATTGTTGATAACGGGGTGTTGCGATCAGGTTAGCTACTGCTTCCGCTTGCTGTGAGGATAGCCCCAACTGACCTTTGAGTTTCCCATACAGTATAATCATGTCTCGCAGCTGAGTTTGGGTAGCTTGTCTGTGTTCGACAATAGCATTGACCCGATTCGTCAACAGTTCACCCTGAAGTTGTGGATTAATCAGGTTGTACTTCTGCTGGAGTTGCTGGAGTTGTAGCTGAAGCTGATTAATTTGTCCTTGTATTTTCGGCTGCTGATTCGAGACAAATTGAATGCCTTGTTTGATGCTAGCCTGTTGTTGTTGCTTAGAGTACTCGATGTAGCCCAGAGCAACCTTTTCCAAAACAAATTGAATTCTTTCGGGGTCTGAATCTTGGTAGGCAACTTCTAAAATTTTGGTTTCTCGCAGTCGGGATACCATCATTCCTTCCCGGAGAGTATGATAGTTTATTTCTGGATATTGGGTTTGAATTTGCTCCACAATCTCAGACATAACCTGAGGAGAGCTTAATACCTGAATTTGAGTGTCATAGTCGAAACTTTTAGTTGGAGCAGCAATGCTATGTACCCCGGGTTTTGCCTGCAACTCCAACGGGTCTTCACCAGATATGGGTTCGAGTAACAGCTGGAATTTGCCTTCATAGATCGGAACTGCACTTAAAGTTTTGGCAATAATTCCGGATGTCACAGTAAGGGCCACCCCTGCCATCAAGACAGCTCGACGACGAGCAGCAGCTAATATACGACGCAGATCGAGTTTGCTGGCTTCCAACTCATAGGCTCCTCCTGTTAGTTGTGGAGAAGATCGATACTGCTGTTGACCACTATGCTTAGATAGGGATGGCTTATAAGCTCCTTGGGAACCCATAATTCAAGTTCTTCTTGCTACTTGGGGATTGGGAATTGGAGATTGGATAACTGGTAGGATGCATAAACCCTAGTTACATGCTAGTTACAGGAACATCGGGAATGATTAGCCTGGTTTTGTGATCAATATCGATTAGCCCGAAGGGCTACGCTACGCGAACAGCAATAACCTTTTATTTTCCTTGCTTGAAGGTCAAAACAAGAAATTTAATGTAACATCATTCCGGACTCACGAAGCAATCGCTTGCCAACATATAGGATATCCAATTTACCAAACTTTCCCAATTTACAGATACAACAGTTATACCACCCATCAGGATGAATAGGACCCATGCAAAAAGGCAAAAGGAATACTAGGGTCGTAACTTAATCCTTTAACCTTTGACATCTATCCTGATTGCCACGGAATGAATGTGCCCAATAGATTTCAGGCACTAGTTGTTGCCAAATTCTCTGATTTGGCTTCCAGCAAGCTCTCATAGAGCTGACTCAGCTGATGGGCAACACCATTCCAGCTAAACATATTTTCTACCCTTGCTCTTGCCCCTAAGCCAAGTTGATTTTTCCAGTCGTGATCCGAGAGAATCCGATCGATAGCAGCCGAAAAAGCACCAGCATCTTTAGGTGGTGCCAGTAAGCCAGTTTCTGCAGATACAACGGTAAACTGAAGACCACCGACATCACTAGCTACCACAGGGGTGCCACTAGCCATGGCTTCGATGGCAACTAAACCAAAAGGTTCGTAGTGACTTGGTACTACGCAAACATCAGCTGCAGCGTAATAAGCTGGCAGTAGTTCATCAGGAATGCGTCCAGGAAATGTAGTGATAGTTTGCAGTTCTAATTCAGCTACAATCCCTTCAATGCGATCGCGTTCCATACCATCTTTCTCACCAGGACGAGAACCACCACCAATAATCAGCTTCAAGTTAGCATCACCCCGTAGCTGGGACGAACCAACAGCTCGAACTAGGGTTTCAATGCCCTTGCGTTCGTCAAACCGTCCCACGTAAAAGATGATTTTGTTTTCAGGGCTAAGTCCAAGTTTTTGCCGTGCTTCTAAGCGGTTAATCTTGCCAAATCGGTCAATGTCGGTACCACAGGGAATAATATCAATGTCGCCCTTACTTGAAACTAGCGATCGCATGTGTTCTTGTTCTTGGGGAGATGTAGCCACAATGCGTTCTGCTGTTTCTAGCACTGCTTTTTCTATCTCCAAGCGAGTAGCAGCAATCTTCGGAATTGTTTCTACTGACTCGTATTTAACTGCGCCTAGGGAGTGATAGGTGTGAAGTTGAATGAGCGATGCAGCGCGGTCTTGGGGAGGCAGCGCGGTCTTGGGGGTTCCCCCCATGAGCGACTGCCGTTGGTTTCCCCCACTCGCTATTGCATCAAGAAGGGATTGACGCTTCTTCCACTCCATACCCACCCAAGCCGAAAGCCAGTAGTTTGTATGTACTATTGAGTAGGTAATGCCTGATTGCTCCTGAAACTTAAGCAATTCGGTTAAAAACTCACCGCAGTATTCAAAAATCTCTTGCCGTGGCACAAATGCTTTTGGACCAGCAGTTAGGCGAATAGTGCGACAACCCGGAGTATGTTCAACAATTGTGGCTTGATTGGAACTGGAGAGGCGAGTAAACATATCGACCTGCCACCCCTGCTTAGCAAGAGCTTCACCCACTTGGCGCACATACACATTCTGTCCTCCAGCTTCTTCCTTACCGATTTCTATCGCTGGATCTCCGTGAACGGAGATCAGAGCAATGTGCTGTGTATTTTTCGTATTCATAGGCTTTTTTGATGTTGGAGCTTACAGAAGGTTTTCAGGTATGGGGAGTCTGACCTCTATCCGGCTAAACCCTCAGCGTCGAGCTTTTACACACTCACTTAACAAATTTTAACTTCTCAGGTGTGCTTAACACATCAGTGGATGGAAGTAAATAAATCTTAACAATTTATTTATATATAATGATAACTTAAGTCCGGCACTATATGGTAGCTTGTGTTAGCTTCTTGAAATGCTTCTGGGATTTCACACAGGTCTTTATAGCTGGCTGAATGTCCCTCACTTAAAAATAGTGCATCATTCAGCGATGCCTCAGGTGCGACCCGTGGCGAATTTAATTGGACGACTGTAAGCGCACCATTACGGTCTTGGGAAGGCAGCGCAGTCTTGGGGGTTTCCCCCATGTTTGTAGTAGTGTGAACGATCGCTGATGGTTTCTAATCAGAAAATTTACATTACTAGCAGTTGACAACTTCAAAAATGTGCTATTATGGATTGACATCACCTTGGAGAGGTGGCTGAGTGGTCGAAAGCGGCAGATTGCTAATCTGTTGATAGGTTCAGGCCTATCCGAGGGTTCGAATCCCTCCCTCTCCGTTGAGTATCCTCAACTGGCAAAAATAAAACTTTCGTTGCTTAGAAAATTTGATTAACTCTACCTAGGTCTTTGTAAAAAGGAGGCATAAGATGCGCCATCACGGTATCTTATCCCTCCTTTGCTTAGATCTGTCCCTTGTCTACCTATCAAAGTTAGAGAAGCTGTAACCAATGCCAAAGGAAATTCCGAGATCTGTGGCACCATCAACGAAAATTCCACCAGTTAAAGCAGCATTGGCAACAAAATTGGGTCCAAATGGCCAATCAACACCACCAGTAACGATTAAACCGACATTGTCCTCATCACCTGTAGAAAAAGCCAAACCAGCACCAGCAAAAGCTGAGTAAGTAGGCGGCTCAAACGGTTCATCCTGGAAAATAAAGTTGTAAGTGGCTGGGATCACAAAGGTAGCATCATCATTGATTAGTATGCTAGGACGCACTGATAGGGTGGGGGATAAATCGTATTTGCCGTTAATCATAAAGCCACCTCGACCAATATTGGTGCCATCATCAGTAAAACCGATATGACCGCCAATTCCGATATAGTTTCCAACCCCGAGGCTCTTGCCAGTAGGGTCAATGTTTCTTTGAGCTACAGGGGTGCCTACTTCATAGGAGGTTGGCTCTGAGGTGGGAGAGCTGGCTGGATCTAGTTGTATGTTTAGAGCTGCTACAGATGTCGCTAAAGTCCCTGGTCTCGGTGGAGCTACCACAGGATTATTGAACTCTTGAGAAGGTTTTTGGGATTGCTCAGTGATCGCTTCTAGGTCTTGTTTGGAGAGATTACCAGGATACTGGATAGTTTCTAAATTGGCTAATGGTACCTGCTTTTGTGTGACTGTATAGTCAGCAATTGGTGCAACTGAGCCATTGAATTGGGAGCGGTTGACCAATTCATTAGGAGACCCTACCGACTTAGTAGCACGAACCGCTGCTCCTATCCTGTCCAATTGCCCTAAACGGGAATTAGCTTGATGGTCAGTGATAGTGTTGAGATTGCCTGATAGCAGACTAGTTGGTCTGAAGATATTTTCAGGAGTCTGTGTAGTTTCCGGATTAAATCGATTAGGGTCAAGTGTGATGGTGGAAGCTGCTGCTAATTGCTTAGGTCTGACCGCTGCTGCTGTCTGGGTAAATTGCTTTACCGATGAATTATAGCTAGGTGTTTCAGCAGTAGCAGACAGCTGGTAACTGACCATCGTCAATACTGCCATACTCAGTTGCATCGAAAGGGTCTTAGGAAAATTACTCTTCACACTCACTCCTCAAAAACTACTTGGTCATTGGTTAGGGGTAACAAATTTAGCAGTTAGGCAAAAGCTAAAAGCTATATTTCTTGGTCAGTAACTTGTAGCTGCTAGCCATTGAGATCAGATAAGCTACTCAAGAACTTGAACCCAATCCTAGGATAGTCTACTCATCCGACCAACTTTACCAGATACAAAGAGCAGAATAACCTCATTTTGGCTTTTAGTTTTGCCCTGCGTAAACATCACTACTAACACAGGACTTAGCTATCTAAACCTCTAAAACCTCTGTAATTCTCTATTTTCGGTTGCCCGATCGGAAATTAGCGATTGGCGTTGGCTCCTGATTTTTCCTCTCTCTTGGTGCGCGTTCACGCTTGTCGGGAAACCCGACCGGGGTCGCACCGCTGAGTGGCGTAAGTCCACTTGCCAGATCCCGAGGCGCTCGATTAGAGTAACTTGATCATGAGGCAGTCAGGGAAAGGTTGGTCAACGGGCAACGGTTGATTTCACTGCTGAATCTTCCTAGTTGTTCATCCTTCTAGAAAAGGATCATAATCTGAGTGTAAGTTCCGCCTTCCTATACTATGGTTTTGCTTGAGCAATTACGAGCCAATGATTTAGAATACTACTGTCGTGGTAATCTCAACCTCTATGATTCGCCCAACTGTAAGGGTTTGACAACGCAAGCAGCTACAGGAAGGCACTTGCGGGTCAAGTCTGTCCCGCCTGTCGGTAATGCCTTAGAAGTACGTCTGTGCGAAGATAACTATTCTGGTTGGTTGCCTGTGTCGGATTTGGCTCTACTGGAGATAGCTAAGACTCCTTATCGCCCCATTTCTCTGTCTCCAGCTCAAATTCAAGCACGAATGAAAGCGGTGATTGGGTTTACTAAAGCAGCAATGGATCAAAATCCCTATTACCTTTGGGGGGGTACAGTAGGTCCCAACTATGACTGTTCAGGGCTGATGCAAGCAGCCTTTGCGGCATCGGGGATTTGGTTACCCAGAGATTCCTATCAGCAAGCAGCTTTCACCCAAACCATTAGAATGGAGCAACTACAACCAGGGGATTTGGTCTTTTTCGCTACCGGTCAAAAAGTTAACCATGTAGGATTGTATCTAGGTGATGGTGATTACATTCATAGTTCGGGTATTGATCATGGTCGAAATGGGATTGCAATTGACCAGCTTTCAGAACAAGGGGATGAGATAACAAAGTATTATTACCGACAGCGCTACGGAGCTGGGCGAGTTGTGACAAGTTATCAGCCCTAGTCACCTAGCACAATTATCTAGCACAATTATCTAGCACAGTTATCTAGCACAGTTATCTAGCACAGTTATCTACCACAGTTATTTACCACCGTACTGCTCGAAGAGAACATGCTAATCAGGCTTACTATAAAGCTCTCAGCAGGGCTTCAGGGCAAAAGACTAACAAACATTACCACAAAATGTCCTCACAATTTCCTTTACTCAGAGAAATCTTCTGAGCTTTCTAAAATATTCCTGCTGATGATCTTGTGATTATACTGATTATTGAGGGAAGACTGTGGGTAGATGTATCCCTAGCTTATCTGTAGAATTCCTGACGGATCGAGCCCAGCAATGAACACCACTCAGTCTCACATCAAAAGTACTGAAACAATGGCAGAGGCAGAGTCCGCCCTAAAGATCTTGTTTTCTTTATCACTTGATCTATTATGCACCTTTGGTCAAAACGGATATTTTCAACAACTTAATCCGGCTTGGGAAAAGGTTCTAGGTTGGACTTGCTCCCAATTGCGATCGCGACCTTGGATTGAGTGGATTTATCCAGAAGATCGGGAATTTACTCTCAATGCCCTTCGTGATTGTGGTCAAGGAAAACTAGTCGAATACCGGAATAGATTATACCACAAAGATGGTAGCTTGCGTTGGCTCGCTTGGAGAATTTCACAGGATGAACAGGGTCTTCTCTATGCTGTTGCTAAAGATATCACTAGTATTAAACAGCTAGAATCGGGATTGGACTATGGTAACTCTACTGGCTCCTATAAAGGCAGTAAGGGCTTTGAAAATCTAAATCTAGATGAGCAAAACTTCAAAAGTGACTTTGCTCTATTAACGGAATGGGTTTATCGCTATGAAGCGGTTAGTCAAATTAGTGGTCATCTGCTCTACGAATGGAATACCCAGACCAATGAATTGATTTGGGGTCACAATATTGAACAAGTATTGGGTTATTACCCAGGAGAACTCACCAACACTGGGCAAGGGTGGGATGAATTAATTTATCCTGATGATTTAGAACGATACCGACACACCATTGAACGGGTGATTGTCACTAAAGAGCCTTTTGATATTGACTATCGGATCCGTAAGAAGGATGGCACATACATCACCGTTGAGAACAAAGGACAGTTTTACCTAGATAGTTCAGGTAATCTCAATCGTCTGCTGGGGTTAATTGTTGACATCACGGAGCGCCAACAGGCAGAAGAGGCATTACGCCTAAGCGAAAAACGATTTCGCCTAGCAGTGGATAATTATCCCGGTACATTTATTATCTATGATGCCCAGCGGCGGCTCCAGTTTATCAATCAACAAGGGGTTAAACTAACTGGAGTGGCTGATTCACCACTACTGGGTCACACTGACGAGGAAATCTATCCTCCTGTATTTAAGGATATCTATGTGAAACTGCTACAAAAGGCTGTGGAAACCCGGATGCCACAAGTGGAAGAACTGACTTTGACTTTGCCAGAGGTTGGTGGACTCACTGTCCTCGCTACCTATATTCCCCTGCTAGATGAGCAAGGAAATATTTATCAAGTTATCGGGATTATCCAAGATACTACCCAGCGCAAGCAGGCAGAGGTAGAACTACGGCAAGCTTATCAGCAATTGAGACTAAATACAGAAGCCGCGTTAGACCAAAAAGAAGCAAAATTTCGACGGGTGTTTGATGAAGCACCTATTGGAATGTCACTGTCAGATTTGGATTATCAGTTTATTCAGGTGAATCGGGCTTTTTATGAAATGCTCGGATACACCAAGTCTGAACTAATGGCTCTCAATGGTTTGGCAATTACTCATCCTGAAGACCTAGAACAAGCCAAGCCTTATATTAGGCACGTCATACAAGGAGAAATTGATAGTTTTAAGTTAGAAATACGTTACCGTAAAAAGAATCAAGATACCCTCTGGGGTAATTTAACCATGATGGCTATGCGAAATCAAGCAGGAGAAATCCTGTGTATTTTGAGCATGGTTGAAGACATTACAGAACGCAAGCAGGCAGAGGAGGCGGTGCGACACAGTGAAGAACGATTTCGTGCCATCATTGAAGATCAAACTGAACTGATCTGTCGCTTGAAACTTGATGGCACCCTAACGTTTGTCAATGATGCTTACTGCCGCTATTTTGACAAAGACCGCTCTGAATTAGTAGGGAAAGTATTTTTGCCAAAAATGCCTCCGGAAGACGAAGACATTGTTACCCGGAACTTCCGTTCTCTTTCCGTAGATAATCCGATCAACACTTACGAACACCGAGTTCTTCTCGACTCTGGAGAAATTCGCTGGCAGCAGTGGAGTGATCGAGCTATGTTTGATGAACATGGCCAATTTATCGAATGCCAGGCGGTGGGAAGGGATATCACTGAACTCAAGCAAGCAGAAGCAGATATTCTTAATGCATTGGCTAAGGAAAAAGAACTGGGTCAACTCCGATCAGGTTTCGTTTCATTAGTTTCTCACGAGTTTCGCACGCCACTGACTACCATTCAATCTTCTGCTCAAATGCTGCAACGCTATCAGGAAAAATTGTCCCCTGAGAAAAAACAGAAGCACCATGATAAGATTCAGCATGCTGTGGTCCGGATGACTCAACTTTTGGATGATGTTCTAACGATTGGGAAAGCGGATGCTGGTAAACTCAAGTTTGAACCAGAATCCATGGATTTAGTGGCTTTGTGTCAGGACATACTCGAAAATATTAAAATTAACCTGGGTTCTAAGCATAACCTGATGTTCATTAGTCATGGTAGCTGTCAAGATGCCCTAATCGATGAAAGACTCTTGAGTCATGTTGTTAACAATTTGCTCTTAAATGCGATTAAATATTCTCCAGAAGGAGGTACGATCAAATTTGAACTCAATTGCAATTCTTCGACCGCAGTAATCCAGGTTCAAGATCAGGGGATCGGCATTCCTATAAAAGACCAAGAGAAACTATTTGAGTCCTTTGAAAGAGCAAGTAATGTTGGCAGTATCCCTGGGACTGGACTGGGTTTAGCAATTGTCAAAAAATGTTTAGACTTGCACAATGCTAAAATTGCTGTAAACAGTGAAGTTGGGGTGGGAACCACATTTACTGTTACCCTACCGCTGCACTTTGCTACGAACCAAAATAGGGAGTAGGGAGTAGGGAGTAGGGAGTAGGGAGTAGGGAGTGGCGTCCATAAAATGGAATGTACCTCATAAGTATCAGAAACGCTATATACAATGGTTGATCGCCTTTGGCTCATTATTAATTATTAATTATTGCTAATTAATATAGCATTATTAAATGAATTGTGATAATTTTTGATGCCATATTCCCTACTCCCAGATCCGCTGTTCCCAGATCCGCTGTTCCCTTTGCTATACATAATTGAAGTCTTCTGTATTCCTAATTCTCAGTTCGGTTGACAATCAACGATCAACAATGACCCCTCAGCTTTCTATCAAATTCTTGCAAGTTCAGGAAAGTAGCAACTCTACTGCTTCAACCCCCAGTTATCGCCTTGACAGCTATATTGCTCAACAAACACCTGACTTGTCTCGCTCTCGTATCCAGAAGCTGATTGAACAAGGCAACGTGCAAGTGAATGATCACGTGTGCATCTCAAAAAAAGCTAAAGTTCAGCTAGGCGATCGCATCTCCCTAACCATTCCTGACCCCAAACCTCTGGAATTACAACCGGAAGTTATCCCCTTAGAAATTCTTTATGAAGATGACGTTCTGATTATTATCAATAAACCGGCTGGTTTGGTAGTTCATCCTGCACCTGGCCATGAAAGTGGTACTCTTGTCAATGCCCTTTTAGCCCACTGTCCTAAACTGACAGGTATTGGTGGTGTTCAGCGTCCAGGCATTGTCCACCGCTTGGATAAGGATACAACTGGTGCAATTGCGATCGCAAAAACTGACCAGGCTCATGGACATCTACAAGCCCAACTCCAAGCCAAAACTGCTCAAAGACAATATTTAGGTATAGTCTATGGTGCTCCCTCTGCTGAGTCTGGCACCATTAACCAACCGATTGGACGGCATCCTGTAGACCGCAAGAAAATGGCTGTCGTGCCAGTAGAAAAAGGGGGACGCCCAGCTATTACCCATTGGCAAGTCCGAGAACGACTGGGCAACTATACCCTGATCCATTTCCAATTAGAAACTGGTCGCACCCACCAAATTCGTGTCCACAGTAGCTATATTGGTCATCCCATTGTTGGAGACCCCGTTTACAGCAGTGGTCGTTCTGTCGGTGTTAATCTACCGGGTCAAGCACTTCACGCTTGGCGACTACAACTACAGCATCCGGTTTGTGGGGAGTGGATTGAGTTTGTTGCCCCTCCCCCCCTAGCTTTGATCAAACTCTTAGACGTGCTACGACTTCGCTTCAGCTAGTTCCTTGTTCTGAGCCCGATATGGCACTAAGGATTCGTAATCGATATTCAAAGCTGACACTCGTGGGATAGTGTTGCCTTGGGGAGACAGCTCCCGTGCTAAGCCCATATACAGAGATGGATCCCCTGCCTTGGCCTTCTTGTCTTGTGGCACGTAACTGCGCACCTGGGTCTGCCAAATGATTTGTGGGAAGCCCAGTACTGCACGGTAGTATTCGTTGTAACGTGGAGATTTGATGTTGAATGGTGTTTCACCCTGAGGGCGACCGGGAAGCACTCGACGCCGTTGATAGGGGACGGTGTTGTACCCAAAATTCTCCATGTACTCTTCGCTGTCGAGCAGTTGATCGACGAAGCCTTGGATACCCTTTGTGGCAATTATAATTGACCAGGCTAATTTTTCTCTTTCGCCATAGATATCACGTCCAAGCACCCGCTGCACGCACTGCTCTACAACGCGATAGTTGCTGTTTTTGTCATAGAAGCTGGTTTTGAAAGTTTCAGAAAGCAACAACCCACGAATAAAGTCCCGCACTGTGATCTGACCGAACCGGAGTTGAGACTCCAGGAACGGTTCACGATCCGAAGCAAAGGCATGGAAGAAGATTTGACGGTATCCTGCCTCGATTAGGGCATCCATGTCTCCGGGGGAGAGCAAGTTTTCAGTGGAATAAATTCTGGGTTGCTCTTCTCCTGGTATCTCATACCCATCTATGCGCGCATTCTGCGTCACAGGGGCGTAGCCTAGTAAAGGAATAGCCACGTTTTTATCTCCGTATTCTTAGAAAATCTTACAAACCTTAATCAAATATATAATGAATCCTGTGTCAGTCTATAAAAAAATTATATTTTAATCGATATCCTAATCTCTCAAGCGACTAGTGATAGCTGGCACAGCAGTCAATCGTCAATCGTCAATAGTTATGGGTTAATCAACTAACCTTCTTCTTGCTTTTGTGATTAATCTGTGTGATTACTCTGAGTCTTCCCCTTTAACTTAATCACCTTAATCACTAATAGATTATTAATTTTGATTAAGCAAAATGTTAATCAAATTAATAATTTTTAATATTTATTCAGATAGCCCGAAAGAATTAGACCAAAGAATTAGACCATAGCCTATCGCTCAAGTGCATCCATACCCCATCCAAAAAGACAATGAATTAGTCTTGGATGGACACTCAGGCCAATCCCGTAAGTAAGTTTCCAGATCTAACTGCCAGCGTGGCGGTTTTAATCCCAGACCCAAACAGAGATGGGAAATGACATCAAAAAAACGCTGATCGTGACCAGGGGCACCTAAATGAGCATGGGCATATTCATGGACGACAATACTCAACCAATCAGACCGTGCAATGCGTCCGACATCAATTAATATCACCGCCGGAGTGGCTAAGATGTTGCAAAAGCCATCAATACCAAACTTTTCCCCTAAAGGGGTTGCCAAAATCCGCATTGGGCGGCATAGGGAATCATGATAGCAGCTATGACAGGCTTCTAGGCAAGTCTGGAGCTCTCCATTAATGGCATCAATGTGATTGCCAATCCAGGTATAAATGCGATCGCTTTCTCTACCATTATCAGTGATCTCTACCATACTTGGGTCTAAAGCCAGCTGACCCACAGCATTGAGATACTGGTAGCCCCGGATTAACGGATCATCGCTGATGGTGGAATCACCAGCCCAAGATTGAATAATACTCTTCCGGTGCCAAGACATTTTGTTGTTGTTGAGATGTCACGCCAATATTAGCCCCAGTATTAGCGCCAGCACTAGCCCCATTATCTAGATTAGAGTCAATCCGGGTTTCGATACAAAATGATGCGCTGCTAAATCCACCAAAACGTTTCACTATACTTGTACGCATCCGCCGATATGGAGTGATAAACGAGAAACGCTCATGAGCACTCATGGTTTCATATTCAGTAATCAGCACTAGCCCATCTTGAGCATCCATCTGATAAAGACCAGCTACTGGCATGGTTTCAGCGTAACCTTTTTCCCGCAATAACTTCCCCTGTCTAGGAGAGTCGGCATCTGGAACCACCACCATCACCGTCGAGTCTTTGTGACCGTCATCACTCTGGTCCCAAGCCATTGTACCCTGCCAACTGACCAAAGCTCCACCTGCTGCCAAACTCGGGTTAATCTTATGAAGCTCACACAGCTCAATGACTTGGGGATGATCAGCCTCTAAGGTGGCTACATTGATGTCCAACTCTCCCTTCTCTGCTTGTCGGAAGGCTAGGTGGTGGGTTGTGCGTTGCGATCGCCAGTTGCCAGCACTGAGCTGGAAAAATTCCATGGCATCAATAATTGGATCCATATTATGGTATTTGATTTACCGAGTTTTTACTTAAATTTTACAGGAGTTACGCAAAGCAAAGCACCCATTTGTAGGGGTTGTTAGCGCAGCTAGGTAAGTCCTAATTATTTTTTTGAAGCAATTACATCAATTTCTCAAGTTGAATCAAGCGCTAAAGACTGTACACCAACAGTTTGGCTCCATCTAAGCAAATTTCAGCGAAAACCCTCCATCAACCACCAAGACCTCACCCGTCACTGCATCTGCTTTCGCCAAATAAAGGAAGGCTTCAGCGATCTCATCAGTATCAATGAATCTCTTAATGGCCGTTGAGTTTATAAAGCCCTGCTTTGTTTCTTCGGACAGTTGTTGGATCATAGAGGTAGCCACAAAGCCAGGGGCTACAGCGTTGATATTTATCATTGGTGCCAACTCCTTAGCCAAGGTTTTGGTAAAATTTATCAGAGCCGCTTTAGCTGCCGAATAAGCCATTATTCCTTCGCGCCCGCCGTATGTTAGACCACGAACTGACGTGGTATTAAGTATTTTGCCATGACCTTGGCGAAGCATAATCTGTGCAGCTTCCCTAGAGCAGAGAACCGCGTTAAACAAGTTATTATTAAACATCGCGAGCCAGTGCTCTTTCGTCAGCTCAAGGAAAGGTTCTCCAACAGCTTGCCCCGCATTGTTAATTAGAATATCAACTGTACCAAAAGTTCGTACTGTTTCTTCAAACAGAAATTTAACTTGACTGGGCTGGGAGAGGTCGCTTTGAACGTAAATAGCCTCATGACCAAGTGATTTTATATCTTCAACAACCTGTTTGCCCTCAGCCACACTCGATTTTGAATTGATGACAACTTTAGCCCCTTCCTGTGCAAACCTCATGGCAATGGATTGGCCGATCCCATTTGATGATCCGGTAATGATCACTACTTTGTCATGGATATTCATTAGCTAGTTCCTTGATCATTTCTGATAATCAATCAATTGTATGAGTTAAAGTGCTAATCTATCCATGTTCCTGACCACAACCAATCTGTAAACGACTTTTTCTTCCGAATCTGGTTTGTTCTGCTTTTGCAACGTAACGTTCGCCATCGAGAATGCATTCCAGTTCACCGCTCAAAATGAAACAACATTCCTCGAAAGGATGGTCATGAAGAGCAATGCTCACACCAGGCTGAAATTCAACTAACAACAAGCGGTGATGAATGGCTCCCATATTTTCGTCAATTAACCAGTTTAGAAACGTGCCGTTTCGGCCACTTACTGCTGTATACGCTTCTTCATTTGGTGATGGAATCTTGTCCAAGCCAAAATGGCCTAGCAAATTGCCTTGTGTATTACTCGGATCAAGCCGTTGGGCTTCAGTTGGGAAATCGCCGGATTTTAAAAAGAAGGTATGGCGCAACCCACCCTCTAGCTTGGGTTGGGGAGCCGCCATCTGAAGCCATTGTACAAACTCTGCACCAACATTATGCCAAGCATGGGGTTTTCCAACTGGAAGGACAGCCCAATCACCTGCTTTAAGATGATAGGCTTGCTCATCAATACTAATCAATACCTCACCCTGCAAGATATATACTCCCTCCTCATATGTATGATAGTGAGAATTGAGCACACCTGATGGAGCGAGTTGACAGATAGCCATAGATGTATGAACTGAGCCACAAGTCTGATCGACTAACGCATTTTCGGTATAGCCCTTGCTATGATTGCGGTAAGAATTTGGTGTTTTTAGCATTGTTTCGTCAAACTTTGCTAAATAATGCACTTTGACTATCCTCCAGTTTGATTGATTTAAAGCTTCGCTCTCGTTGGGAGTATGTCACTTATGCAGAGCATTTGTAGTAAAGCTATCGTCTCCTCATCTGTTTTACCTTGCTCTGATCGTATATAGTTCATTTGTTCTACAACTTTGACCTGCTCCTGTTCTACAACTTTGACCTGCTCCGGCCTGCTTGCGTAAGTCCTGTTTTACATAAACTTTAATTCTTTCATATTGCTGAGATTTTTACAAACAAGTCCCCCAGTTATTATACATATAGTGATATCAAAGCCATTGTTACACTATATAAAGAGTTAGCTTCGGGTTTTGCCTAAGTCCGTCAGACATACAAGCACAAGGACAAATCATCGCTTTCCGGATTTTTATTACAATTTGTATCTTTGATTACTTATTGCTTGACAGAATCGACAGTATTCTATAGGTGTGTTAGATTGATTAACAACGGCCAAAAAAAAGAGCAGTCGGAACATTCGTCCGCCTGCCCTAATCAACGTATGTAAGCTTAGGAGTAAACCTATGGAAACGCCTGGAAAGCTAAGTTTGGAGCAACAGTTCCAGATGAAAATCTACCAAGACCAAGTCAAGCTCTTGAGCCAGGAGGAGGCTCAGTCCTATCTCTTGGAAGTTTTGCGTCAAATGATGGTTAAGGAGAATCTATTCCGCCATCTACTCAAAAACGCTTAACTCTTAATTAGCTGCGAAGGTTTCACTTTGCTTGACTTGTTTTAAGGGGTGCCTCAGTCGTACCTAAAGTGGAATAATCTACACCAGCATGGGAACGCCTATAATCTAAACCTTCGCTGCTGATCCCAAACTGCTAATAGCAATCGTAGCTTCAGCCTTTGCTGGCCTACTACTAGATAATAATAGTATATTTTATAAATTTCAACTTACGTAAAAACACTGAGATACTCAGGGAATTCGATAGTTAGGAAATTAGGTAGTCAAGGAATGCTTATCAGGAACCCTTGGCTGTTAATGACTTGAATTTACAATCTTGAATTTAGACTAGGAACTAGCTTGCATAGTGCTCACTTTAAGCTTCCTCCGAATTCTAGCACACATGATAGGATTAGGGGTGCTCGGTTTTTGCGTTACTTGCCATTATCCTTCGTTTCAGGTCAATCAGGACTTAGCCAAAATGGAGCAACCAACCCACTGAGCTACCAAAAACCTAGATGTAGGGTGGGCAGTGGCTTAGACCGATTGATCAACCTGGCCATCGGGTGGCTAGACACTGCCCACCAAAAACCTAGATGTAGGGTGGGCAGTGGCTCAGACCGATTGATCAACCTGGCCATCGGGTGGCTAGACACTGCCCACCAAAGGATTAATCACAGCAGTACACAGACCGATGCATCAAGCTGGCCAAGGGCCAAAGCTAAGCACTGCCCACCTTAAAATTAATCACTAAGATCGATTACTAATTCTCCTAAGATCCTCGCAAGAAGGGGATTTAAGGGAAGAATTAGCCCAGGTATCGGGGGTGGTAGGGAAAGCGGTGAGAATAACGGTACCATCAGGGCCAATCAGCCAACCCTGAGCTTCCACAATCCGCAGCTTTGGACGCTTGGGAACCGACTCCTCCCTAGCAGCGGGAGTTAGTTGACTCTGATAATTTGCTGTTGCTGAGTTATCTATGGTCACCCAATCTGCTATAACGGTCTGGCTGATGATCGGGTCAAGGGGACTCGGAGGCAAGCCACCCCGTCCAGTAATAATGAATTCATCCCCTTTGGAATTGTTTGATCCTACTTTGACATTTTCGGCACAGCTAGCGGAAATCAGTGTAGAGGCATCAACTACAGTAGTCGGGAGTTCTACTAAACCTTGAGATGGATTAAAATCAAGGATGTTGATTTTTATGTTACCGTCTACACCACGCTCAGAACTGGCGGTGATATCACTCAAGTTGGTTGGTTGATCGGGGAAGTTGAATCCAAAGATGCCTCGACCGGTAAGTGTAATATTACCGCCCATGCCATCAAAGGCATTAGCGGTGATGTCGCTATTTTCTTCAAGGACACCAAGAATGAAATCAGCAGTAATGGTGATTTCCCCACCATTTCCCCCTTGCTCTTCGGTACCGGCGGTAGTACTGATTTGACTTCTATCGCGCAATATTAATAATTCCTGTAGCGTCAGAGTAATATCGCCACCATCTCCGCTAGCGGTTTCAGTAGAGATATTACTTTCTTCAAGGGAGATGGAGTCAGCATTAATTGTTATTATTCCGGCATCACCAGTACTGTTATCAATCGTTCTGGTACCAATAGTACTGCCTTCTCTGAGCACAAGTGAGTCAGCAGTAATTGTTATTTTTCCAGCATTACCTCTGCTATTGTCTTGAGTCTCGCTGCCAATACCACTTTGATTTTCAAACAATACAGAACCAGCTGTGATTATGATCTCTCCAGCATTGCCAGTACTGTCATCGGTAGTGTTGGTACCAAGACCACTTTGATTTCTGAAAACAAGTGAGTCAGCAGTAATTGTTATTTTTCCAGCATCTCCACTGCTATTTTTTGGGAGCATCCCAATTTGGCAAATCCATTGCTCAAACTAACGAAAATACTAGGGATTAAAAGCATAATTTAAAGTGTTATGTGCAAAAATGGGATGCTCCCTATTTTTTTGAGTATCGCTGCCAATACCACCTTGATTTTCAAACAATACAAAACCGGCGGTGATGGTGATCTCTCCAGCATTGCCAGTACTGTGATCTGTAGTATTGGTACCAAGACCACTTTGTTCTCTGAACTCTACTGAGTCAGCATTAATGGTTATTTTTCCAGCATTCCCACTACTCTTGTTTTTAGTATCGCTGCCAAGACCACTGCCTTGGTCTTCAAACAATACAGAACCGGCGGTGATGGTGATCTCTCCAGCATCCCCAGTACTGTTATCTTGAGTGTTGGTACCAAGACCACTTTGTTCTTTGAACACAACTGAGTCAGCAGTAATGGTGATTTTTCCAGCATCCCCACTGCTATTGCCTCTAGTATTGCTCTCAATATCACTGTCATCTTCCAACAATAGAGAACCGGCGGTGATGGTTATATCTCCACCATTGCGCTGGCTTTCGGTATCGCTATTGATGTCTAGACTTTCCAATGCGATCGCACCAGCCGCAGTAATGGTGACTGCTCCTCCGCCAGTATTAATGCTCCCATCCATTAATTCCACATCACCACTACCGGAGTTGTCACTATCCGCTTCCAGGAATAGATTGAGCAAACCACTGCTGGCTTTGATATCAACATTTTTGAGACTAATATCATTGGCCGCTTGCAAACTTAGAGTGACTTCCCCTGGTGTAGTTTTGGTAATGTCAAAGCCATCTGCAGTGATATTTCCTTCCTGATTGCCTGTGGTTCCAGCAGTGATAGTGACATTGCTGCCACCATTAAGTTGAGCTTCAAACAAGCCCACTTGATCGCCTAATACCGTTACTTTGCCTCCAGTTTCTCCTGGAGAGAAATTGGCAGCGTTTAGGGCACCAGAGATAATCACTGTTCCTGGAGCAAGTGGCACAATAGTACCGGAATCGGTAATTGTGACCTGACCGTCACTGGAAACTGTTACGCCGGTGTCATCAGACAAACTACTTAAAAATTCAGTAACAGAGGCAGAATTAGATTCTATTGATGGCGTTGGGGTGGATAGTGTCAAAATCTGTCCAGCTTGCCCCAACTGCACTAAGGTTTCAGGAGGAACCGCTACTAGATTAATCTCACCCCCTGGTGCTAGGATATCCCCAGTGCTAATCACACTCCCACCGACTAAGGTGACATTTTGTCCCTCTCCCACAGCTAAATTGCCAGCATTTACGATCGGCTGAGGCGGATTCTGGCCATACTGCAATCCGGGAGTAATGTTAATGGTTAAAAGGGGCGGCTCTTCGGGATTGGTAGCACTAAACTCGGTGCCATTGCCAAAAACTATACTATTAGCGGTACTTCCGACAAAGGAACCGGCTACATCTAATTGGGAATTGGCTCCAAAAACAATACCATTAGGATTGACCAAAAACAAGTTGGCGGCACCATCTACTCCTAGGGTTCCGAAGATCTTGGAGATGTTACTACCGGTTACTCGGCTGAGAATATTGTTAATGCCAGCGGGATTGGCAAAGTAAACCCGCTGCAAGTCCCTAACATTAAATTCAGAAAAGCTATGGAATAGGTTATCCCCTCTGGTTGCTCCACCTTCAATCAAGTCAGCGGGAAGTCCTTTGACCTCTACATTTGGTTTAACAACACTTGGATTATCCCCCAAGGAATGATCCGGAACAATCTGAGCCAGAGCGGGATTGACTGAATGGGTAATCCCATAGTATCCACTCAGACTTATAGCACCAAAAATTACTAGCGTACGCACTATTTTCATCTCACTTCGCCTCCTATACTTAACCTTGGGAGTGATCTAACCAAATATGCTCCGATTTAGGAGTAAGGAGTCAGAACTCAGGAGTGATAATAATTGCTTGTCTAGTAACTTTTCAGAGAAATTGGCGAAAGAATCAACTAATGGTTATTTCTAATCCTACTAATCAATTCTGAATTCTTATTTCAATGCCTTAATTATTATTGCGCCGCCATAGCTCTAGCGCGATTAGTTTCAATCATTTGTTCCAGCATTTCCCTAGAAACACAACGGCGTTCAGAGCAATAGGTCATGAGATTGACGCCATTCATCATGCGCACAGTGCTGACTCGGACACGAAAATCATCCGTGACAAACCAACAACGTTCTTGACCCTGATTATTCTGATAATTGGTATCAATGGTGAGGATGCCATCTTTGCCAAACCAATACCGACTCACTACCGGAATACTTTCTACATAGCCTTGGTCTCGAATCAATTTGCCACTAAGCTTAGTTTCATCATCTGGAACATCAATCAGAATTGCGGCATATTTGGAATTTGGTTCCCGGTCATCTAAATTGATTTGCCACATAAAGCTCGCTCCCCCCATCGCCTGGCTGGGGTCAATGCTTTGGAGGTCACACACGGCTTGGACTTTAGGGTTATCTTTTTCAATGACTTGAACAATCAGATTGGATTCCCCGGATTCATCGGCAGCGTTATCGAAGTGATGAACTGTGCGTTGAGTAAACCACTTGCCTTCGCTTTTGCGAAAGAAGTCCATCATGGTCATGGGTGGCTTGAGTCGCATTTTTGCTTGAACCTCCTGATAGTGATAGATGGGTAGAGCTAGCCCCTACCCTAGAAATAGTAATTGTTTTTAATACCCTGTGTTCCCACCAGAACGGTAGACTAACCTTGGCAGTTCCAGGTAGAGTTTACAAATTATAATGATTCAAACTCGGTTAAGCGATCGCACTAACAACCAAGCTATGGATATCTTAAAACGGTTCCAAGCCGGAGACTATATCTCTGATGCTAATCTTGAGGGCATCGATTGGAGTCAGAGAGACTTGTACCAGGTTAACCTCAGTGGTGCTAACCTACAGAAAGCTAATTTGAGCGAAGCTACTCTGACTGGGGCTAATCTTAGTCAGGCAATTTTGCGGGAAGCGAATCTCAGGGGAGCTGATCTCAGGGGAGCTGATCTCACTGGCGCTGATCTCACTGGCGCTGATTTGCAAGGGGCTTATTTAAACCGCGCGGATTTAAGGAAGGCTAATTTGACGATGGCTAACTTAAATGAAAGCAATCTACAAGTAGCCCTGTATGATCTCGAAACCAATTGGCCAGAAGGATTTCGCTACAAAAGTTCTGGTGCTGTTGGACCTGGTGCTAATCTCAATGGTGCTTTTCTCAATACTGCTAATCTCAGGGGAGTTGATTTGCAAGGGATTAGAGTAATAGGAGGTTATCTCAGCGGAGCGGATTTAACTGGTGCTAATTTGCAGGATGCTGCCTTGAGTGGATCCAACTTACGGAAGGCTTTGCTGACCGGGGCTTGCTTGCGCAATGCCCGTATGAGTGGCGTGGAGCTGGAGGGAGCGGATTTGCGAGGGGCCGACCTGACTGGAGCAGATTTAAACCATGTACAAAATATTGCTGGCGCTGACTTTACCATGGCTCAAGGCATCAGTGAAGCTACCCGTTCCATGCTTTTGAATCAACCATTTAAGGATCTAGACACCTGGAATCCCTATACTCGAAGTCATACTCGGGAAAGTTTAGGAGCCAGTCATGAGAAGAGTTGAAGGTTGAAGGTTGAAAGGTTGAAGGTTGTTCGCGTAGCGTGGCCAAAGGCCAAGGTTGAAAGGTTGAAAGGTTGTTCGCGTAGCGTGGCCAAAGGCCAAGGTTGAAGGTTGAACGGTTGAAGGTTGTTCGCGTAGCGTGGCCAAAGGCCAAGGTTGAAGGTTGAACGGTTGAAGGTTGTTCGCGTAGCGTGGCCAAAGGCCAAGGTTGAAGCGTTGAAGGTTAAACCGTTGAAGGTTGAAGGTTGTAACCTGTAACCTGTAACCTGTAACTTGTAACTTGTAACCTGTAACCTGTAACCTGTAACCTGTAACCTGTAACCTGTAACTTGTAACCTGTAACCTGTAACCTGTAACCTATAACCTGTAACTTGTAACCTGTAACTTGTAACCTGTAACCTGTAAACTTAAATAACCATTTAAGAACGTCACCAAAATGTCTGAAATTCAAGAAGCCCAGCCATCACCGGCAGAAATTGAGGAAGTTATTACTGAACTAGAGAAATATCGGGAAAGACTCGTTAATGATGTGATGAAAATGGCTCAGAAGGTGAAACTGCCGAAAAAGGCGGCCATGGAGCATATCAAAAACCACCCAGAAATTATTAAGATCGACGCTGCTCTGGAAAATCTCCGCCCCTAGCAATCATCCTTGCCATCATCCTGACGCAACTGACTAAAGCAACTGGAATTACCCATGGTTACATCGGAAACTCAACCGCCAGCTCCCTCTGAAACTGACAGCTTGCTGGCTGATGTCAATAGCCAACTTGCTGAGGGAAACGTTGATATTACTAATCCGCAACAGTTAAAAAAGATGGTTGAATCCCTGGCTGATAGCCGGGGAATGGTCAGACTGGGATTCGTGGAAGCCTTTGGCAAAATTGGTAAGGTAGCTTCTCCGTTCTTGCTCGAAGCACTAGCTAATCACCCAAACCCGGTGGTGCGCAGGTCTTGTGGCAAGGCTTTAGCAAAAATAAGGGATCCCCAGGGGGTTACTACCCTGATTGATGCCTTGTTAAATGATGAGGATACAGTGGTCAAGAGTTCAGCGGCTGGAGCCTTAGCCAGAATGGGAGAAGCGGCTGTACCAAGGTTGATTGAGGTGTTGGAATCAGCAGATTATCCCCAAACTGCCAAAGGTCATGCCTCTTGGGCACTTGCTTTCATTGGGTCAGACGCAGCTGAGCACCTGTATCAGGCAATCCACTCGGAATCGGAAGATGTGCGGATGGCAGTAGTCGGAGCGATCGCTAATTTGGTGGATGAACCAGGTAATGACCAGGCTAGAGATATTCTCTTATTAGCACTGAAAGATGAATCTGTCAATGTTCGTGCCGAAGCAGCGACATCGGTGAGCCAACTTGACCCCCAGCTAGGGGTTCCCAATTTAATCCCGTTACTGGAAGACCCCAGCCAAGAGGTGAGGCGGAGGGTAATCTTATCCTTAGGGAAGCTTAAAGATGAAGCGGCTTTACCCGCCTTAACAGCCAAGTTATCCGATCAGCGAGAGGAAATTCGCCAACTGGTCAAGGTAGCGATCGCACAAATTCAGAAGGGTTGAAGGGTTGAAGGGTTGAAGGGTTGAAGGGTTGAAGGGTTGAAGGGTTGAAGGTTGAAGGGTTGAAGGTTGAAGGTTGAAGGGTTGAAGGTTGAAGGTTGAAGGTTGAAGGTTGAAGAGTTGTTCGCGTAGCGTGGCCTTTTGGCCAAGGTTGTTCGCGTAGCGTGGCCTTTTGGCCAAGGTTGTTCGCCCTGGGTGTTCCGTCTAGGGTAGCTTAAAAAAAATCATAAATCTAGCTGTTATCATATTTATGAGGTACAGATAATTTTTTTTCTGTTCCCTGTTCCCTGTTCCCTGTTCCCTGTTCCCTGTTCCCTATAATCCAAAAACAATGTACCTCACCAAAGTGATAAATACACTATAAAACAATCAAAGTTTTCATACTTCATAATTCATACTTTATAATTCATAATTTCTAAGATACTTGTCAGTTTCAATCACAGGCAATCCCAGAAGTTTACAAATCTTGATAATTTAGGGTGATCAGGGCATTGTATAAATAAATGTGTGAAGGTGTAAAACACTGACACAATCTCGCTCACAGGAGCTATGAGCTCCCAAGACTCCTCAATCAGGAGTCGTGAGAGAGGTTATGTTGTTGTTTAAAAGCTTGTAAAGTTTTTTAAACACCCTGAGAAAACCCTGATTAAAAAATTTGTTGCTATCTAGGAGAATCTCTTAATGGCATTCGGACCAGCATCACAGCTAGGTGTCGGCCTATTTGAAGACACAGATCCAATTGAAGTGTGGCCAGGTATCTCAAGCGAGGACGCTGAGGCCGTGATTCGGGCGGTCTATCGGCAAGTCTTGGGCAATGCTTATGTCATGGAAAGTGAGCGACTCGCTGTCCCAGAGTCTCAGTTCAAACTAGGTGAACTCAGCGTTCGGGAATTTGTGCGGGCAGTAGCTAAATCGGATGCTTACAGCTCCCGGTTTTTCGACAAAGCCCCCCGCTACCGCGTAATTGAGCTGAATTTCAAACATTTACTTGGTCGGGCTCCCGATGGCTTCGATGAGATGAAAGCTCACAGTATTATCTGGGATGAAGGAGGCTTCGAGGCAGAGATTGATTCCTACCTCGACAGTGACGAGTACCAGGAAGTCTATGGGGAAGATACGGTTCCCTTCTACCGGGGCTACAAAACCCAAACAGGCAAGAAGATGGTTGGGTTTACCCACATGTTCCAACTGTTGCGAGGAGCTTCTAGTAGTGACTTCAAAGGGAGCTTGGCTGGCAAGAGTCCTTGTCTAAATAAGAATGTAATTCAAGAAATTCCTACAGCAGTGGTTCCCCCGTCTGGTGGTGTATCTGGCTGGTCTTTCCAAGAGACGCCATTGGGTGCCAGAACTCGTCATGGTGCTGGAGCTACTGCTGAAGGTAAGGTGTACCGCATTGAGGTAACTGGCTATAAGTCCCCTGGTGCAGTGAATCGGGTATCCAAATTCCGGCGCAGTAATCAGGTATACCTGGTTCCGTTTGATCAGCTCTCCAAAGAGTACCAGCGGATTCATAAGCAGGGTGGCGTGATTGCAAGCATCACCGTTGTGTAATTAGGATTCAATCGGGATTCAAACGTTTCTAATCTGGAAAAGTTCGTGTATTTCTGCGTACTTTGGCAGCAAACTAGTTGGCTTGCTGCCAAAGAAGGTAGAGGTGCAGTTCAATGAAGGGTTGGTTACTTTGTTTTGGCAAGGAAAATCCCCTCTATTTTGAATAAGTTTTTTGCAAGGAGAAATTTAAATGGTCAGTACAGCGCCTACTGCCAAGTTTGGTCTAGATTCAGATACCATCTTTGAACTATGGCCCACTAGCGGCATTGATGAAGTGCAAGCTGTAATTCGGGCAGTTTATCGTCAAGTTTTGGGCAACCCCCACATTATGGAGAGCGAGCGGCTGGTGAATGCTGAATCGCAATTATGCGATGGCAGCATCAGTGTCAGGGAATTTGTCCGGGCTGTTGCCAAATCAGATTTCTATCGCGCTCGGTATTTTGAATCCTGTGCGCCCTACCGATTTATTGAGCTTAACTTTAAGCATTTATTGGGTCGTGCTCCCCTGGATCAGACAGAAATTTCGGAACACATCCGCATCTGTATTGAGCAGGGCTACGATGCTGAGATTGATTCTTACATCAATAGTGACGAGTACCAAAATAATTTTGGGGATGATACCGTACCCTACTATTGTGGTGCTACTAGCCAAATCGGCCAAAAGCAGGTGGGCTATAACCGTACCCTCTCCTTGGTAAGGGGTCGTCCAGAAATTGATAGCTCCATAAAAAGCTCTTGCTTGGTAGAAGCAGTTGCCACCAATAGCACCAGCGAAATTGTTCCACTGGCAGGTTGTCGTGCTGCCGCTTATGCTGATGCTACCGAAAAGACGTTCAAAATTGTAGTCCGGGGTGCCATGTACAGCGGTCGTCGCCGTCGTAGTACCACTGAGTACATTGTTCCTGGCAGCAAGATGACACCCCAAATTCAGCGGATTAATCGCACTAGTGGGACAATCGTCAGCATTACAGAAATCTCCTAATATCTGGAGTTTTGTCTTTTCGGAAGTTTTAAAGGAGAGATAGAAATGGGAAATTTAACTCGCTCAGCTGTTCTAGGCTTGGATGCCTTTGAAGGTGATCCATTAGAATTACGGCCTTTTGCTAGTGAAGATGATTTACAAACGGTAATTCGAGCTGTTTACAAGCAGGTTTTGGGCAATGCCCATCTGATGGATAGCGAGCGACTCGCTAATGGGGAATCAATGTTGCGGAATGGGGATATTACTGTCCGTGGCTTTGTGCGCATGGTAGCTCAATCAGCCCTGTATCAATCCAGGTTTTTCCAGGGGTCTTCTCCCTATCGGTTCATTGAACTTAATTGCAAGCATTTGCTGGGTCGTGCTCCTTTAGATCAAGCTGAAATCTCTGAGCACGTCAGCCTTTACAATGAACAGGGTTATGGAGCTGAAATCGATTCCTATATCGATAGTGAGGAATATCTCCAGAATTTTGGCGAGGACGTCGTTCCCTACCCCCGCAGCATCCGTAGCCAAGCAGGAATTAAGAATGTGGGCTTTAATCGGATGTTCTCCTTATTACGAGGATCTCCTACCAGTGATAGTGGAAAACCAGCTCAGCTAATTACTTCTGTAGCTAGTAATCTATCTCCAAAAGTTAAGGCTCCAGCGATTGGCAATGGTGCAGGTTATGGCAATACTGGCAAGCGCTACCAGATTGCTGTTTCCACATGCGCTGGTGCAGCCCGGTTGAATAAGTATAGCAAGCTGAACTATCAGGTTAGCTATGACCAACTCTCTGAACAAGTGCAGAGTATTCATAAAAGCGGTGGCAAGATTCTCAGTATTACTGAGTTAAATTGATCGAGTAGCCCGGTTATCAGTTACTAAGTCAATAGTTAATGGTAATCAAAAAAAACTGGTAACTGATAACTGGTAACTGATAACTGATAACTGGTAACTGATAAGTGAATAGCTGTGTCAGTCAGCTAAATTTGAGCAAAGAATTTAGGAGGAATTTAAATGTCACTTTGGGTAATGGATGCTGACCCGGTAGAGTTGCGTCCTGGTGCAACAGAAGATGATGTGCAGACAGTGATTCGGGCAGTTTACAAACAGGTTCTAGGTAACCCGCACTTGCTGGAATCCGATCGCTTAACTAGCGCTGAATCGATGCTGCGCAATGGGGACATCAGTGTACGGGGCTTTGTGCGCATGGTCGCTAAATCAGAGTTGTATAAGTCCCTGTTTTTTGATTCTGCTTCCCAGTATCGTTTCATTGAGCTCAACTACAAGCATTTTCTAGGTCGTGCTCCCCAGGATCAAACAGAAATTGCCGAACACGTTCTAATTTATAATGCTGCTGGCTACGACGCAGACATCGATTCTTATATCGATAGCGACGAGTATCAGTTTAATTTTGGCGAGTTCATTGTCCCCTATCCTCGTAGTAATACTACCGAAGTTGGGATTAAGAACGTAGCCTTTAATCGGACGTTTTGTTTGATGCGGGGAGATGCTACCAGTGATAGCAGTAACCAAGCCAAGCTGATTAGTGATTTAGCGGCTAATGTGTCTACCAAGATTACTGCTCCTGCTGGGGGTTCAGGTACTTACGCCAATACAGGCAAACGCTTTAAGGTTACTGTAGCTAAAGCTGGTGTTGGTTCTCGCTTCAAGCGGAGTAATGCTACCTATGAGGTGGGTTACGACCAGCTGTCGGCGAGGATTCAAAATATGCACAAAATGGGCAGCAAAATTGTCAGTATTACTGAAATAGGTTAGGTTGACTGTCAGAGGTTGTCTGAGAAGTATAATTTGCTATACCTAAGCCCCCTAAATCCCCCAATTTTGGGGGACTTTTACCAGCAAATAGATTCTTGTTCCCCCCAGAATTGGGGGGCTAGGGGGGCAAAATTCAGTATCAAAAAACTTTTCAGATATCCTCTCAGGATTCAGTAGTTGATATGAGCTAAGTCTCTAGATGTTAGTTTTTGGAAATAGGCTGTGATCAATCAACAGCTAATTTCTAAAAACTAACACCATTGAGTAGTTAACTATTGATTAACTACTCAATGGTGTTAGTTTTTGTGAATTCACAACTTAGTAAATTCAGAGTACTTCCCCGATGTCAAGAATGATGGCAGATGGCACTAGCACTCTTAGGCATTATAGCGATCGCAAAGTTGTACTAGAGGTAACAGGTCTGTGTCGCCGAAATGTAATGGCAACAAGTAACTATAGGATTAAAGTTCCTAGGAAAATTAAGGGTTTTAGGAGTTTTGTTAGTCAAGCAGGCTAGGGTCAATCAACCAAAACCATATAAGAAGCGTCACGTTAACCAAAAATAAGTTAATACTTATAGTGTTCAATCAATAGAATTTTGACATTCACCGATAAAGACTCTTTAGTTAAAGTGAATTCACTAGAAAGTGAAAAAAGTATTTTTCGTAAGCAAGTTTTTAGAGTAGTTGTTTATTAACGGTAATTAACAACATTTAACAACAATGGATTTGGAGGTCTTTTAAATGGTAATTGGTTTTATAAACCCTGTACTAACACGCGCCTCGCAATTAGGGGTAGCAGCATTTCAAGACACAGACCCAGTTGAACTGTGGCCTAGTCATTCTGAAGAAGAAATAGAAATTGTGATTCGGGCTGTCTATCGGCAAGTGTTGGGGAATACCTATGTCATGGATAGTGAACGGCTCACCGTTGCCGAATCCCAACTCAGAAAGGGAGAAATTTCTGTCCGCGAATTTGTGCGCCAAGTGGCTCAATCTGAGCTTTACTACTCCCGATTTTTCGAGAGTTGCTCTCGTAACCGAGCCATTGAGTTGAATTTCAAGCATCTTCTTGGTCGAGCTCCTGAAAGCTATGAGGAAGTTATTGAGCATACGAGCATGCTTGATCAAGGCGGTTATGAGACTGAAATCGATTCATATATCGATAGCGAAGAATACCAGCTAGCTTTTGGGGAAAACCAGGTTCCCTATTATCGGGGGTACAAAACCCAGATCGGGAAAAGTACAGTGGGATTTACCCATATCTTAAAACTGTTGCGTGGCGCACCTGGTACCGATAAACCCAATGTTTGGCGGGGGAATTGGTCTCGGTTGAATCAGTTCCTGATGACCAATAGTCCCAGTAATATGGAGCCGCTTTCTGGAGCTGGTGATGTCGTAAAACCTACTGATATCAATAAACTCCTGGCTAATGTTCTAGGTCTCAATAAAGCCCAAGTAGGAAGTGCCACAGAAACTCAAACAGCACCTAAGATTCTTACAGAAGCTGAAAAACTCCTGCAAAACACGACTCAAACCTGGCAACGCCAGTATCAAGCCTGGGAAGAAATTGATCCGATTGAGCTGTGGCCAGGTCGCTCGGAAGCAGAAATCGAGACGGTGATTAGAGCAGTCTACCGTCAGGTTTTGGGAAATGCTTATGTTATGGAGAGTGAACGGCTGACTGTCCCGGAATCCCAGCTCAAGCGGGGGGAAATCACTGTCCGTGAGTTTGTGCGTCAGGTTGCCAAGTCCGAGTTGTATCGGTCCAGGTTTTTCGATATCTGTCCCCGCTACCGGTCAATCGAGCTGAATTTTAAGCATTTGCTCGGTCGTGCTCCTGATGACTACTCTGAGACTTTCTATCACAGCCAAGTACTTGATCAAGGAGGTTTTGAGGCGGATATTGATTCCTATATCGATAGTGACGAGTACCAAGAGGTGTTTGGGGAGAATGTTGTACCCTTTTACCGGGGCTATAAAACCCAAACAGGCAAAAAGCTCCTTGGGTTTACTAACATGTTGGTGCTGATGCCCAGCGTTTCTAGCTCTGATAAAGACAATGTGTCAGGAAATCCACCAAGGCTGAATAAATCGATTATTTACAATAATCCCCTTGGGCAAGCCCCAGTTACTGATATCCAAGCCTTATTGGATGAAGTACTCAAGCCCAAAATTCAACCGCAGGAAGCTCCCCCAGAAGCTGACAAACAACGCTCAGAAGCCTATCAAGCCATCCAACAGAAATGTCAAGAGCAAGAAGAACTGCTGGAAACCTTGCAGCAACAGCTGGCAGACTTACGACCATTGGCTAGCTTTGGAGAATCACAGTATAGCAAATGGCAGTCTTACAGTTCTTCGAGCAATGGTGGTAGTGGTTTCACCAGCATTGCAGCCCAAATCCCCATGGCAGCAGCGACTGTAGAGCCAGACAGTTATGAAGCTCTACAACAAAAGTCTGAACAACAGGCTCAGGAAATTGCTAAGTTACAAGAAAAGATTGCTGATCAGCGGCGTTTAGCTATGATTGCAGAAACCCAGTTGAATAAGTGGCGTCCTCGTAGTTATTAGAGTAATTATTAGAGCTGCGATGTAAGCATTCAGCCGTCAGTGGTCAGCGGTCAGCTTATTTTATTCAAAAGCATCGATTGCGCTACGCGCACACTGCGCGAACAGTAACGTGGCCATTCCCGTAGCGTGCCATTGGCCTTGGCCAATGGCTAATAGCTGTGCGTGTAGCGCATTAGCTGATGGCTGATGGCTGATAGCTGATAGCTGAATGCTTAGCTGTGATTAGCTCTATGGCCAGTTGCCATAGAAATGTGTAGGTTGTTGAGGGTTGACTGTTGAGTGTTGAATGACAGCGGTCAACCCTCAACAACTACCTGGAAAATACAAGGTTTTAACTAAAGGTTTTAACTAAAGCTTTGAACAAGGTACTTTTAACAGTAAAATATATAGACTTTAAATAGCCGATCCGGAGGAAAAGCCAATGCCCAAGAAAAGCCGTAAAACTGCTAGCCAGTATTCAGAAGGTAAGTCCAAGGTGGGGATCTCCCTGACCCCTACAGGCATTGGCTTGTTGACTCAGATGGCTCAGAATACTGGGTTGTCCCGCTCGGAACTAATTGAGCGTATCGCCAGAGGTAATATTGCGATCGCATGCCAGCAGGCAAGTATGACCATCGCCCTGGAAAATCCACCGCAGGCAAACGAAACATCCCCCAACAATGGAGCCAAAAAATCTCCAACCAAGATTCAAGTTATAGAGGGTGAGCAACCGCTACAACCTGATGTCTCTGAGCCTGGTGGTTCTGGTGTATCCCAAGAAGATTACCAGTCTTTACAACAGCAGGCTAAAGAGCAAGCTAATTTGATTGAAGACTTACAACAGAAGTTAGCTCAACAAAAATCTGAAACGGCTGAACAGACCGAAAGTTATCAGTCTTTGCAACAGCAGGCTAAAGAGCAAGCTAATCTGGTCAAAAAGTTACAGAAGCAGCTAGCTGACCAAAAATCTGAAACGACTGAACAGACCGAAAGCTATCAGTCTTTGCAACAGCAGGCTAAAGAGCAAGCTAATCTGGTCAAAAAGTTACAGAAGCAGCTAGCTGACCAAAAATCTGAAACGGCTGAACAGACCGAAAGCTATCAGTCTTTGCAACAGCAGGCTAAAGAGCAAGCTACTCTGGTTAAGAAATTACAGAAGGAGCTAGCTGACCAAAAATCTGAAACTGCTGAACAAACCGAAAGCTATCAGTCTTTACAACATCAAGCTCAACAGCAAGCTAATGTGATTGAAGACTTACAACAGAAGTTAGCTCAACAACAATCTCTAGCAACACAACAGGTAGAGAGTAACCAAGCTCTGGAACAGCAGGCTCAAGAGCAATCTAATCTGGTGAAAAAGTTACAGAAGCAGTTAGCTGACCAACAATCCCAGGCGGCGCAACAAGTAGAAAGTAATCAGGTTATACAACAGCAAACTCAAGACCAACAGAAGCGTATTGCTGAGTTAGAGCATCAGTTGTCTAAACAAAAATCTTCGGCTAATCAACCTACCAAGAGTTATGAGTCTTTGAGACAGCATAATCAAGAGCAAGAGGATCGGATCGCCACTTTACAAAAACAAATTGCTGAGTTAAAGCGTTGGGCAACCATTGGCAAAACAGAGTTGAATAAGAGGCGTAGCCGGAGATTGTTTTAGCTAGTGCCGGAAAGCATCAATAATTATCCCACGTCCCCTGGCTTCCTTGGTTGATAGTTTTGGGGATAATTTTTGGTTTCAATGACAACAAATAATTGGATTATTCTGGTATTATTCCCGAGATGCTTTCCTGCTTGAACCAAAGTTTAGCAACTGTTCCAAGCGTGATATCGAACTAGCTGCTGATTCTCGGATATAGGGGTCGGCTTCCTGATTCTCAGCTTTAGCAGATAGCACTTCCATAGCTCTCTCATCCCCTAAGGAACCTAGAGCCTGTAGCACAGTAACTTGAAGCGCAATATCGTCGATGTCCAAAGCAGCCACTAGGGCTTCAAAAGCTGGTGGACCAATGGTTCCCAGTGCGCCAACTGTCGATATTTTGACAACGGGATCTGGGTCTTTAAGGGCGGTTTGTAGACTCTGCAACCCCACAGTTGGGAAAGTTTCTTCTGAGTAGTTAAGAGCGATCGAAGCCAGCGCTTTTGCACAGCTAGCCCGTACGGTGTTATTTTCACTAGTTGTTAAGGTTTCTGCCAATACCGGTACAGCATCAAGACCAATCACACCGAGAGTTTGTACTGCTGCTCGCCGATAAACCACATCCTCATTATCCAAAATTGCCATCAACTCAGGAATAGTATTCTCGGTGCGCTCTGCTGCAATCTGCCGCATAGCTCTTTGTCGGAGTTTAGGATTTTTATTTTTTAATTGTTGATATAACTGCATCATGAATCTTACACAAACCTAGACATTTGGTCTGAAGTCCAATTCCTGCTTCGTTTTCTTCTACGTGGGAAGTCGGCTTCTTCCACTCCACAGGCGTTTGATCGATTGCCATCGACAGTGAGAGCCCCTACCGGGGTTCCCAACGCTCTATGTTGATTGCCGCGTTGAGATCCCGGTCTTCAACATTTCCACAACCTCCACAAATATACACCCTTTCCTTGAGTGGCATATTCTGTTTATATCCGCATTTGTGGCAAGTCTTTGATGATGGAAACCACCGATCTACTAGGGTTAGCTTGAACCCATGAAATTCTTGCTTGTAGGTCAGCAACTCTCTGAATCGATGGAATCCCAACAAGGAGATAGCCTCCGCTAGTTTATGATTAGCTAACATCCCCAAAACGTTCAAGTCTTCAATTTTTATTTCTTGATAAGTCTGAGCTAATCGAGTAGTTTCCTTTTGCAAAAAGTCTTCTCTAATGTTGGCAAGGTGCTTGTGTTGCTTTCTGAGTCTTGCATAGTAAGTCAGTGCGTTCTGACTGGGTTTTGTCAAAGTCTGACCGTTGCCTAACACCTTTTTGCGATTGTGCCACTGTAATTTCGATAGCTTGGTTTTCGCTTTCTTTATCGATTCGGGCTTTTCAATCTTGGTGCGGTCAGACAATGTAGCAAAGCACTTGACTCCGAGGTCTATTCCGACTTTTTGATGGGTGTGTTTCATCCCAGGAACGGGACAAGCATCGACTTTGAACGACACAAACCACTTCCCGGCTTCTCTGGAGATCGTGAAGGTTTGGGAAATACAGTTGTAAGGGATCGCCTCCTTTAATCTGAAGCATCCCAAGGTAGGGATATTGATTTGTTTCCCAGCTTTCAACAGTCGCTTACCGTTGCAGTCATCAACGGTGAAACTGCATTGATGACGCTTTTTCTTAAATTTTGGCATCTGAGCTTTAAGCAATCGGTCCCGCCAACGACTACAAGCTTTAGCTAAGTTCCGGAATGCATTTTGGTAAATACGACTTGGATAGTTGTTACACCAAGCAAACTCAGCACTTTTCTTAGTTACATTAGTGAACACCTTCTTAATGGCATTCAACCGTTTAGAGTCGGAAGCTTTGACATGATCAAATTCCCATGATGCTTTCATCATCCATAGTCCGTAGTTGTAGACAAACCGGGAGAATCCTGCGCACTGATCTAAACAATTGGCTTCGGTGTTATTAACTTTTAGTTCTCGTTTGATTGCATACATGGGAATTTCGACCATTATTTGTACTTCCGATCCTACTTTAGGGCTATTATCCGGATTGTCGAGGTTTTTGTCAATATTTTCTTGAATCGGTTGAATGTAACGCCTTAAACCATAGAGCCGACAAGAGAAACAGTGAATAATCGCCATCATATCTTCGACCATAAAGTCCGATCGGCTATTAACTTTCCCGATATATCCCACCGTTGTAAAGTTCGGACACTCACGCCAGCGATTTTGGCAAATTGGTTCTGTAATGCCTAACTAGACACTTTCGTGGAGGTTTGTCGAGTATTGTGTAAGATTTAACCACTAAACTTCAACTCTTCTGTAGACATTAGTAAATATCAGAAAAAAAAATATTACTAGACATCCTTGATCCAGGAGTCAGCAGCTTCAATAACAACAACTAAGGGGTTCTCAGCAAAGTGCTGAACCTTTTTCAGGCACAGCACTTTGCTAAGATACCCCTTTAGTCGAAAGTACTAGAGGCAGCTAGCCACTACAGACAGTGGATAGCAATCATCCTATGACATGGAGTTGATTACATAGTCAAGATAAATCCGGTATTCAACCAAGGCTTGGGCAGACATATCACGAGGAGCGCAGCCACGATCCCGGAGGAAGGTCAAACCAGTAACATAGGTAGCTGCATCGATACCTAAGGCTTTGTAGACTTCACGAGCGCCAGCAATACCCCACTCATCCAGAGGACCAGTACCACCAACAACTAAGCAATAGTTGAGCAAACGCAGGTAGTGAACGATGTCACGCTTGCACTTTTCTTTCTGAGTACCTGCATCAATGTCCCGACCACTACCGTTAGGGAACTTTTTATAGATAGCATCAACAGCTTCTTGAGCTACAGCGTCGTAGTTACCTGCTAACTTGTCAGCAGCTTCCATACGAGCAGCAGAACGTTGCAAGCTACCTTGAACTGATTCTAGGTCAGAAGCGCTAGGAAACCGACCTGCTAGGTCAGCGGAAGCAACAACAGTGGTTAACACTGATTTCATAATTTAAATATCTCCTGTCTTAAATTGATTTCGGCAAAAGGTCAGTGTAATTTAATTTCTCCTGAGCCGGGAGACTAGCTAATAGCACTGCCAACTGCATCGAAGTAGCTACCAACTTCTGCAGCCAAAGAAGCACAATCACCGCTAGTAACAGACTCTTTGCGTTGAGATGCAGTGTTGTTAACAAAAGCCACAGCAGCAGCCTTCATGATGCCAACAGCCCGGGTTGTATTACCAGTGGGAACGCCCAAAGCAGCGTAGGTTTCCTTAAGACCATTCAAGCAGCGGTCAGTCAGTACAGAACTATCTCCGCTGAGAACGGCGTAGCACACATAACGTAAAACGATTTCGCCATCACGTAGACAAGCAGCCATCTTGCGGTTGGTGTAAACACCGCCACCGGGAGCAACTAAACCAGGGGTTTCGCAAACGATACCAGCAACCGCATCAGTAACGATACAGCTAGCATTGCTGGAGATAAAATTCACAGCATCAAGGCGCTTGTTGCCATCAGCAATAAATCCCTTCAGAGCATCTAAATCACCACCGCCAACAAATCCACCTTTGGCATCGGCAGCAACTACGGCTTTTGAAAAAGCGTCTAGCATTAAAATCTCCTTATCAATAACAAGGACTTAATTAAAATTATTGGTCTTGTCGTTCATGAATTGACTAACCAATTTAGACAATAAAAGCTATTTGACACTCTAGTCCCATTTATGAGAAACAAAGCAACAAAACATTACAAAAATTTCCGTCTATCGGTCTAATTGTATATTTTTGTATCAAGAAACTTTTAACTGTTTGCTTAAGTGCTAAACAGTATCGTCAAGATCAGGGTCAATACCTGCTGCTCGTAGCTGCTCAGCCAGCCGAGCCGCTCTTGCTAAAGCAGCTTGAGTTCTTTGGCGCTCCTCCTCCACTATAGACTCTGCTTGTTCAGCACGTTGTCGCTCTTGTTCAGCTCTTTCCCTTTCTAGAACAGCTCGTTCATCACCAATCAGCAACAGATTTCCTTCCTCATCCCACCACCTTAGCCACAGTTGACTTTGATTCTGATAACTTCCTTGCCATAAGCCTAGTTCTACACCCAAGGGTGAAATATAATAATGCCCTCGTTCATTAGGGGTTAATTTCTGATAAAACCCACTGACCAAGGTATAGACTTCAAGAGAGCCGTTGTTTATTTGATAAATACCATAGTAGGGAATTCTGATAATTTGCTCATATACCCAAAACTTCCCTGGCTTAGTTACTTCTCCTTGAGTCGAGAGGGATAATGGGGTTTTGTCCCGTTCTTCATCCCCATTGCCACTGGCAAATTCTAAAGCAATTAATGGTGCTATATGTTCCCGCCACACCACATAGGAGCGACGAATTTTACCGTCTAGCTGAGGAGGGACATTGGGAACATAAAACCAATCAGGTGCTTCGGCTCCTTTTTCAGGTGGATCAGTTTCTCGCCAGTATATACCACAGTCTTGCCCAATAGCATATTCTCCATCAGGATGTCGCTGTTGTAATATCTCTCCAATCGAATCCGTTAGAATTATACTTTGGGGATGCTCTTGAAAGTTTTTGCCTACGGCACGCTTCGCGAACACAAATGTACCATCTGACTCCGGTAGCTGGGTGTGCTCAGGGAAAGGGGGAGGTAATTTGACTCGAGGTACTGTCTCAGTCATGATCTGGCCTAGACTATGGCGGTGATAATCTCTATATTATCCTGGCTGCAAAGCGTGTGATAGGCGATCCCAATTACCAATTACCAGAGCATGGGATTAGTCCTTAGTAAACTAAAGACGCTCTTCCAAGGTTAGTAATTACGTAAGCATTCAGCCGTCAGCTGTCAGCCGTCAGCTATCATGCTTAAAATAAACCTCGTTCGCGTAGCGTGCGCCGATGCCCAAACGGTAGAATTTAATAGTTCGAGATTTTCTCGAATTGAAAGTCTGGGAATTTGCCCATCTAAGCATATGCGCTACGCGCACGCTACTTGATGTGACGTTAGCGGTAAGCTATCATGCAAACTTAACTCAGATTAAACGAATGCTTACCTGTTTTATTCAAAAGCTGTTCAGTGTATCTTGCCCATAAGCTGATAGCTGATAGCTGATAGCTGATAGCTGATAGCTTACCTAATGACTAATCCTAATAGCTAATGACTAGTAACTGCTTTAGTAACTGCTTTCTCCCGAATCAACCAATCTGAATCATTAGCTGCCAGATCTTGACCACTGGTATCCCCAAACTGCTCTAATGCCATTAAACTGGCATATTTCAAGTCGAAAATATTGGTATTGAGGCTGTCTTTGAGTAAGGGAATTGCCCGTTCATCTCCTAAATTACCCAAGGCAATAGCAGCAGCAGCACGGGATTTCTGAAACTGGGGTGCTTTATTGTGTAGGGCTTCCACTATCAAATCGTAGGCATCGGCGTATTTCAGCCAGCCCAACAGTTTGACAACATGGTAGTGAGCACCATAATCGTTATGGGCTTTGTCAGCATAGGTAGCAAGTAGGGCGTCAGCAACAGTTTCTGGTGATAACTTGAGCAGAGTTTTACTGGCTAGATAACATCGCCCAAAATCTGTGTGGTATAGCTCGTTAATCAAGAAGTCTAAACTGGGCATTTGGTCATATTCATGAACCAGCTCTAGGTGATCAGGATGATCACGAATCACTTGATCGAGTGATGGTTCGATATCCTCAAAGGTGATATCACCGGCTGGCAACCCAGCCTCGGCCAAGAGGCGAATTCCTCGTATTCGAAAGACCATGGAAATGGGACAGGTCGCAATTTTAGGAATTCCTTGGTAGTATCGGGCATCAATCAGGTCTTGAATACAAGCTCGTCGGGCATTGACACTAGAGTGTTCTAGGAATGCCATCACTTTGTGCATCTCGGTGGTATCCCCTGTGAACCGACAAACCGTTGCGATCGCAGCACTGGCTATGGGTTCATTATCAGATTTAGTAAAGGTCTTAATCTTCTCAAGGGCTGGTTTATAGTCTAGTGCTGCCAGAGTTTGGATAATCACCCGATAAGTCTGACCTGGCTTCTCCAGCAGCTGGGCTATTTCTTCGAGAATTTCGGGATCTTGAGTGCCAATTTCCCCAATTGCCCAGACCGCATTTTCCACCGTGTAACAATCCTCATCCCCTAGACATGAGCGAATGATGGGTAGGGCTACAGAGGCTTTCAGACGACCTAAACTTTCCACTGCCTTGCGTCGAGCGATACGATGGTACAGTTCTGAGTTTTGGTCTTGCACCGTTTCCATCAGGGCATTGATTGACCGCTCGGTGGGAAAGTTAATTAAATGGGATGCAGCCAGATAGCGATCAGATTGGTCTTCTAACTGGTCTAAGGGTGTTTTTAAAAGTGCGATCGCTTGATCTTCGGTCAAATTAAATATATTTGCAAAACGTTTATCCATCAGTGATTTAGTGGTGATTTAGAAATTAACAATAGGACTTACGAAGTTTAGTTAGTTTTGCCCCCCTAACTCCCCAAAACAATCAGGGGACTCTTCGACGGTACTCAACCAATTCAGGCAAAGCAACGTACTAAGAGTCCCCAGGTGCTGATCGAAATATTAGTCAATCAGCGACGGATTTTCACCGTGATCTCCTTAGGACAAGGAGTTGATTACATAGTCAAGGTAAGTTTTGTACTCAACCAAAGCTTGAGCAGACATGTCACGAGGAGCACAACCGCGATCGCGAGTGAACTCAAGAGCTGCTACATACGGACCGGTAGGTAGGTTCAAAGAACGGTAAACTTCACGCTGACCAGCAATACCCCACTCATCTAGAGGACCAGTACCGCCAACAACTAAGCAGTAGTTGATCAAGCGTAGGTAGTGACCAAGATCGCGGTAGCACTTGTCAATCTTGACTTGAGAATCCCCAGCTTCACCAGATTCCTTTAGGTAAGGATACTTCTTAAAGCAAGCATCACCAGCTTCTTTGGTTACTTTATCAATGCCTTCTGCTAGCTTTTCAGCAGCTTCCATACGAGCAGCAGCCCGCTGTAGGCTACCTTGAACGGACTCAAGGTCAGAGCTGCTAGGAAAACGACCTGCAGCATCGGCAGCAGTAACAACTGTGCTTATAACTGATTTCATTCTTATATATCTCCTGAATGGGTTTTGACAAAGATTATACTTAGCTTTTGGCTTCCCCAGCTCGCTTTGGCAGGAGCTTGGTTATCTTAGGCAAAAGGGAAAGACTAGCTGATAGCAGCAACTACTGCATCGAAGTAACCAGCAGTTTCAGAAGCTAAGGAGGAACAATCCCCAGAAGTTACTTCAAACTTGCGCTGGCTAGCGGTGTTGTTAACGAAAGCAACTGCAGCAGCTTTCATGATTCCAACAGCACGAGCTGTGGAGGTGGTGGGTACACCCAGAGCGCTGTAGGTTTCCTTCAGACCATTCAGGCAGCGGTCGCTTAGTACAGAAGCATCACCAGCTAAGATGGCATAGGTCACGTAGCGGAGGATGATTTCACCATCACGCAAGCAAGCAGCCATGCGGCGGTTGGGGTAGCAGTTACCACCAGCTTGAATCAAACCAGTGTTTTCGCAGATCATGCCAGAAATAGCGTCGGAAACGATGCAGCTGGCGTCGCTGGCGATAATGTTTACAATATCAAGGCGCTTATTACCATCAGCAATAAAGCCTTTGAGAGCAGCCAGGTCTCCAGCACCTAGACATGCGGTTTTGCTATCTGCTGTAACTACAGCTCTGGAAAAAGCGTCAAGCATTGAAATCTCCTTAAATTAAAGGTACTTAACTAGTTTGCTATCTTGCTGGTTATTTATCTTTGACCAGCTCAATATGAACATTAGAGGATAATCGGAACCGCCGTCTCATTTATTAACAACAAAGTAATAATTTGTAATATTCGTTACCAGTTCACCAGTCGATCACACAGGAGTCAGTTAACCGACTCGGCAGTTATATACAAAACTTAATAATTACAGGAACTTAGCTGTGATATATGCTAGCGCTGATATTGAAAACCTAAATCATTTTGGAAAAATACCTCCCTTGACCATAGTGCGTCTACTGTTGACGATGGCAATAGGGCTATATATATATAGCGTTTCTCATCGCTATGAGGTTCACAGGATTTTTTTCCACTTCCGAAGTTCCCTCTTCTGACTTCCCTACTCCCTACTACCTACTCCCGCGCAACCCAGGACGAAAGTACCTCAAGCAATTGGTAAGCATTAAGCTATCAGCCATTGGCCAAGGCCAACAGCTGATAGCTTAGCTATAAACTGGTTGGCGTTGCTTAATAATGGAATGATTTTATAGCAGAAGTCAGAAGTCAGAAGTCAGAAGTCAGAAGTCAAACTCTTGCGCTTATTTAGGTTTGAGACTTTTGTCATGTCCTAACTGCCCTGGCGACTGCTATAACAGTGAGGTGGAATAGGCATCTTGCCTGTCCCTTGATCTTTTGGGGCGGGCAGGATGCCCACTCTACTCCTATTCATTCAAAGACTGACGCAACGCCAACTGGTTTATATCATGTCGGGATAATTACCCTTAATACAAATCTCTCCCATCTCCCCATCTCCGCATCTCCCCACACTTCCCACCCTACCTCTAAATTATGGGTATTCAACCTGACTTGATATTAGTGGGGGGATTTTTCAGGAACGTTCATCAAATCTGGTGCGGAAGCTCCCGTATTTTATCCAGTATTGTTTTAGATCATGATGAGGTGTATGTAAACTGGCTTTAGCTTGATACAAAATAACTTGGCGATGGGAGCCAATCCAAATTTTTTTAATGGGTTTAACCGATATTACACTTCCTCCGAGACTCTCGACACATTCGGAGAATCGTTCAAGGGTTGTATATTCTACCGTCTCAAAGATAAAAAAGTGACCCGAGCAGATCAAATGTCTGCTCCTAATCCAGCACTGCATCTTTTTTTGAGCTCTTGGCGGTAGCATTAGCTGTACACAAATCATCCTCAACTCTAATGATAATTAAGATTATATGATAGTGGTTTTATAACAAAGGGAGTAGGGAGTAGGGAGTAGGGAGTAGGGAAGAGGCAACAAAAAAAAATTGTCACAACTCATTTAGAAACCCTATAGGTTTTAGGCTTTATGCTAATACATAATAATCACTTTAAGAATCATTTAGATAGTAGCAATAAAATAAAATACCAGTTTTAAGCTTGTCGGGTTGTAACCAAAAATTTGGTTATTTTGAGTAGTCTAGATTAGATTAATTTAACCACGCTACTTGACTTAGTATTTGTTAGTATTTGTGTTACATTACAATCCCTGATTACTGATAACTAGGCACTAGAAATCGGCGCTACAAATCAGGTAATTCGTCAGCAAAACTTTGCCGTTTCTCAAATCGTAAATGACCAGCTGCTGATCCCCATACGTGCTCATGAGTATTGACATCCATACCCTGATCTAGGCTTATCCAAGTAGTTTCAGTTAGTTCCACATCACTGACCAGATAGGTTTTACGCCCATTACGTTGGATGAAACACTGGCAACCGGGTTCTACACTGCCACGAAACATGTCACCTTCTCGCCAGAAAATCATTGAACAGTTGTAGCGACGTTCTATAACATCAGGAGTGATGGTTTTGATAATATCTGGCTCTCGCGCCGCCCCGGCATAAAGAACTGGATCTTTAAGGCTGTAATTTTCTATATAAGTATGATCTCCCTTATCAATCAGGCGATGGACTCCCTGACGGTAGGGACTCCATAGATCGTAGTCATAGGCTTGCTCAGAGTAGAAACCAATACCGGAAAAAAAATCAAAGGGCAAGGGGCGAAAGAAAACATGAATGTGAGCGTAAAGCTGAGGATTATCAATCGCTTGTTTTTGGTTACTAAAATCTCCAGCCATCCAACTAGCTAGAGTCAGTAAATTACTGGTAGTTTTATCGGTAGTACTAGACAACATTAGTGTATTAATCTATTGAAAACTTAGAGTTAAACAAGATTAAAAAAAATCTAAATTATGACCTTAACTGTTCAAGCTGCTAACTTTCACCCCGATTGGGATAAGTCGCGGATTTCTGAAGAAAACGAGGCTGTAGTCACCCCTTGACCAGAACTGGTTTTAATCAAGGACACCCGAAAACGTAAATTCGGTGTGGCAAACCAAATCCGTTCTTCAGCAGCTGCTCGGTCATACTCCGTTAACAAAGTGAATGTACCATCTTCAGTAAGGTGATAGTTGCCCACTGCTGCAATGGTCTCGGCATAGCCTTGCTCTCTGAGCAGTTTTCCCCGATCGGGGTGTTCAGGATCGGGGATAGGGACTAGAACGCAACTCCCAGACTGGATGTCGTCTTCATCCCAATCTGACTCACCTTCCCAACTCATGCGAAAGGGATGGAAGGCAGTTGTGGGATCAATATCGTATAGTTTGCAAATGTCAATCACAGCTGAGTCATCAGCCTCAAGGGCAACGATATCAATAGTTGAGCGTATTTCCTCAAAGTGACTAAACGCTAAGTGATGACCGCTGCGTTGCGATCGCCAACGTCCAATAGAACGTTCTAGAAATTCAGTAAGCTCCATCTGCTATGTGTAGTTTAATTTAAAAAAGTTAACAATTTTGTTTGCGTATAGCATGCGTATAGCAGCTGAATGATCAGCGGGGGTGGTGTTGTAGCTGACGCAAACCTAGTAAATTAGAGCTTTTACCCGGATTTACATCTTCAGTTATACACCGTGGCTCCAATCCTTCAACATTAGTAATTGTAAACTTTTGTGACAATTATGTGTGGAGACCAGAATTAGTATCAACGGCAACATAATATTCAACTATTTATAGTTAACACTAAAAAGGAGTTATAGCAGTTCTCATAGTAATGATGCAGTAGCCTCACGGGGGTTTACCCCACTCCCGCTTTGCATCAAGACAATCAGGTAAACAGGATTTTTTCCCTGTTCCCAGATCCGCTGTTCCCTATTCCCTGTTCCCTATTCCCTGCTCCCTACTCCCTACTCCCGCGCAACCCAGAACGAAAGTCCTTCAACCAATTGAGAAATCCTACGCTAATTATCAAACTTTTTGTTCCACGCCAAATCCTACTAGCACCACCTTGTCTAGGGGTTCGCTTTCTGGAGGACGCTGGTAATTGATAATTTTGCGGATTCTTAAGTTGGGATTGATCAGGGTAATGGAATCAACAGATACCACACGGGTATAGTAGGTGGTCATCAAAAGTTCTAGTTTATTGGTATCGAAGCTAAAATGAGCGACTTTAGGTTTAGCTTCTTCGTAGGCGCGATCGCGTAAATAATCTCCCTCTAGAATCATTGATTCTTGGACCTGAGGGACAAAAAGCATATTCAGTTGTTGGGAGACCCGTTCACCTTTTTCAGAAACTGTCTCGAAACCAAGATGATAACCACACAGGTCATTGATATTAGGTAAATCAGGTTGCTGATTATCCATCAATACCTTAGTTTTGAGGGGAGAAGACAGGGGTTCAATGGTGAATTCTGTAAGGGAGCGCTCTACCTCCTGGTGAGTCAGATTATGATAGGTACGTTGTGCCATCCAGCTTCCTACACAGCAATCAAAGAAGTATTTAAATTTGGATATGGACATGGTTTTGTTAATTAAAATAATTTAAAATATATCTTTTTAAATTGTTACTATCTATTAAATTTTTTCTAGTTTTAATTATGAGTTATTGGTTTAGCTAAATTTTTTCAATTGATTAATTAAATGTTCGAAATAGGGGGCTATTGTGTCTGGTTCAGATAATCGCTTTAAACTAGCAGCCTTTATGCCTTCTAATCCTAATACCATTGCGGCGATTGGGACTTGCAATTCTTTGTACAACAAATTCATATAGTGCAGTCCTTCAGCACTAGTAAACTGGGTGCTACTGCCAGCAATCCCATAGGTAATACAGCGGAGGAAATGCCAAAAATCTCGCCAACAGGCTTCTGCTCGTGGGGCGGGATAAAGACTACCTCCTGGTTTAGTAATATCAGGATATTGAGCCAATACGGTTTCCCGCGCTTCAGAAATGATATCAGAAGCGTTATCCCGCAAAAATTTGGCTGTATTGATTAAGGGCTCCGTATCTGGTGAACAGGCTTTAATGTGCTGCAAGTCATCATCGGTAAGATAGCGACCGTGATCATCAGCTGCCTGGAAATGCTGGATAATCTCTGGAGGATAGGAGTCTTGCCAGTTGGCAAAGCTGACAATTCTGGCTTTGGTAATTAGTTCTTTGATATAGTCGCTTAATTGAGTCGTCATGGTTGATTTTTGTTGAAGGTTAAAGGTTTAAGGTTGGTTGAAGGTTGAACGCGATTGCGTGGCCTATTGGCCAAGGTTTAAGGTTGAAAGGCCAAGGTTGACCTTAGCATCTCATCAACGCAACGGTTAACAAAAACAATGAAGTGAACTAGCCCTAGCTTCCGGTAGCAGCTAAGGCTAGTTCACTTCACAGCAGTATACTAAATTATGATAATCTTTGATTAAAGGTATTAAGAAATGTAAAAAAAGCTGGCTCTGTAGTGCTATGGACATCCGTGAAATCGAAATCTCTCTCAAAAGTCCAAATGCTCAGGATCGCCTCAGGGCACTTACTGCTTTGAGAGAGTATGGTTCAGATGTAGCTGTTCCCCTACTTACAAGTAAACTCAAGGACCCAGAGTTTTTAGTGCGCTCCTTTGTGGCCATGGGACTGGGGAATAAACGGAGTGACGAGTCCTATGCTGCGTTGTTAAATTTGATGGAATTTGATACCGACCCTAATGTACGGGCAGAAGCTTCCAATTCCCTGTCTAAGTATGGAGATGTGTCCATATCTCATCTGGTGACTACCTTTCAACAGGATGATCACTGGCTGGTGCGCCGTAGCATTCTTGCTGCTTTGGTGGAAATGTCTTGTCCAGAAGAACTCTATAGTATTTGTATTTGCGGCTTAGCAGGGGAAGACCCAACTGTCCGAGAAGCAGGAATTGATGCCCTAGGTTTACTGGCTGGTACTGTTAAAGAAACTGAGGCATTGCAGCAAATTCTGGCTCTGAAAGATGCACAATGGTGGCGTATTCGGATGCATGTTGCCCGTGCCCTAAAACGATTTGATTCCCCCGATGCTAAAGCAGCATTGGCAGAACTGATGAAGGATGAAGACCATAGGGTCGTAGCTGCTGCTTTGGACAGTTACCTCTAGAGCATCGGTTTGGTGATCAGATTTAGGGAGTAGGGAGTAGGGAGTAGGGAGTAGGGAGTAGGGAGTAGCAAAGCAGCGCCTAGCTGTGGGGGTTCCCCCGATGATGGACTGCATCAAGACATTGAATTTACCTAATAAGTCTGAGAAATGCTATATAAAAATTTCACAAGGAGTGCGGCTCGTGATGAGTTCTTAACATTGGTTGTATGCCATGCTTAATTAACAACCGTATTATATGGATTGGATAATACAGGAAAGCTAGCACTCTAGGCAGGGACAGTAACGCCCAATCGGCTTCGTTGGGCATGACGGTAACAAACAAACTGTTTTTTAGCCAATGGAGACAGTACATCATTTTGTGATTTAGACGCTCTCTCATGCTGAAGTAGAAGCGATGATTGTAGGACAAGAAAAAAGCCCAAAATCCTTTTGCTTCTGAGAGCTTAGGGCCGACTTCAAGGTCACGGAAAAGCTGTGATCGTACTTGGACAGCGAGGGATTGGGAGACTGGTTGGGCTTGCAATTTATTTAAGACTATCTGTGGCAACGTGACTCCCAGCAAATCCCTGACTAGGCAAAGGTCAAGCAAGAGCATACGTTCACAACCCAGCTTTTGAGCCTCTGCCAGTACTCTGCGCCAATCTAACTGGGGATGAGTACGGAGTAGTTGAGCAACGTCGCATAACTGAGCCAGACGTACACTCCAGTGACAACAGTCTTTGCCCAATTGCACACAGAGAATTAACAGCATCTGTTCTGGCGAGATAGTAGAGACTGTCTTACCAGCAAGAGATAGAGGCTGAAGATGCGATCGCAAATATTCAAAATCTAATGGCAAACAGAATAAATCGGGTACAATCCCCTGGTGAAGGTCAATACAGACTCGACTCTTTTTATCCACAAAGTGATACTCCCAGCCCAGGTCTTTTTGCAATTCATACCCTTGAGACAAGAGTAATTCTTTAACTCTCGGGATGTCGTGGTGATCAACCAGGATGTCTAAGTCACCGAACTGCCGCAGCCCCAGATTGCCGTAAACTGAAACGGCAAGGGTAGGCCCTTTGAAGGGGATAGCAGAAATTCCGTGTTTATCCAGAAGAGTCAGAAGCTTGAGTAGTTTCTGAATGAGAAATGTGTTGTGTACGACTAAGTGCTGGAAATAATTTCGGAGTTGTTTGAGGATGTTCTGGGGAACCAGGTCTGGGCAGGTATTTTTGAGACTATGGTACAGCAGCGGTAAGACTTTCTGACGGCGAGCTGTTTTGAGGAGATAAGTCCAGTCGATGTCTTGCTCAAGCAGTAAACGTTTGATAAACTTAGCAGTCGCTTCGTCGATGCTGGTTCGGACACAGTAGAGGAGTAACTGGAGTTCTGGTTTAGTCTGGAATTCTCGGTTAGTTATCGATACTGATGCTATAGTAGTTAATGGGGTTAAAGTCATCATCCAAAGTTAATCTAAAAATTCGCTCAAAAGTGGAAACCGCCATTATGCATGTGGCGGATATAATGGCACGTAAAACTTGAATTTTACCTTCAAAATGGGAAAATTAGCGAATTACGGCTCAAAGGTAATTAATTAAAATAATCTATTCAGTAATCTATTCAGTAATTGATTACTATTTACTTACTACTTACAGAAAAAACTGGGATTTTCAGTACATTTGACTAGTGAGTTTGCAAAGTTTTGATGAAGTACCTTGCCATATAACACAATAAGGATTAGTTTCTAAGTAATCCCTATTGACTGGCAGCGCTTTCCTTGCTAATGCTTTGACAGAGTGGCAAGGAAAGCTTCCCCTTAGGTAGATTTGGGTGCCTTAGTCAGGCAAAGGTTAGGTCAGGCAAAGGTTAGATCAGGCAAATGTTAACGATTATTTCTTTGTCTGGGAGAAATGAGACAGGAAGTATCGCGATACTCTATGCTCAGTAAGGGTTTTACTATGTATACGAGCAATATAAATGTATCAGCCTTTCCTGGACTATCTGGAAAAAGAGCTATTTAAGCGGTTTGATTTAAGCAGTCAACCAATTCCCCCAGGCTTAGAACGCCAGGTAAGCGATCGCGCTAAACATCGGGCGATTATTCAAAGCTGGTGTTACCAATGCCCGGAATTGCGGAAGATTCGCTATACCTACATGGATGTTGGACCAGTCTCTCAAGTCTTTAACAGTGTGATGTATCCCAGTCACTGTTACGATCTCCCTTTGCTAGGGATTGACTTCTTAGCCTTTGGCAAAAAGAAGATCCTGGTGGTTCTAGACTTTCAGCCATTGTTCAGGGATGAAGCGTATCAGGAAAAATACATTGAACCGATGCGAGTCATTCGCGATCGCTATCAGGACTTGGCACAAAACTTAGAAATGAAGTTTTATGATGCCAACCAGTACTTCTCTAAGTATCTACTGTTTGCCAAAATCGATTCCCTAGAGACAGTGCAAACAGAAGTCTTTGAGGCTTACAAAGACTACTTGGCGTTATATTGGCAAATGGTGGAGCAAGCTGAGCCTCTAACTGAGCCAGAAGATATTGAGCGCATTGTTAAGGCACAGAAAGACTATGACCAGTATAGTGCCGACAGAGACCCAGCCCATGGTCTGTTCAGCAGCTACTTTGGTCCCGAGTGGGCAGAGCGGTTCTTATATGAGTTCTTATTTGAAAATGCCATGCCTTTAGCCGTTAGTCAAAGCCAAACATGACTCTCTATCAGCCGTTTCTAGACTACGCGATCGCATATCTAAAAGAGCGCCTTGATCTACAGCCTTATCCCATTCCCCCTGGGTTTGAACGCAAATTCGCAACAGTGGGGAAAGGGAAAAAGCAGCAAGATGTCCTGACCACCAGTTATGGCTTTGCTGCACCCAAAATCCGACAAATTCGAGCTGCTCATGTCCAGGGGGGAACAGCATTACAGGTACTCAATTTTGTGATCTTCCCCCAGCTCAACTATGACCTCCCCTTCTTCGGTGCTGACTTAGTGACCTTACCTGGTGGGCATCTGATTGCCTTAGATATGCAGCCCTTGTTCCGGGATGATCCAGCCTATCAAGCTCGTTACACCGAACCTATCCTACCGATTTTCAAAGCCCATCAACAGCATTTGCCTTGGGGAGGAGACTTTCCTGAGGAAGCAACACCGTTCTTTTCCCCAGCTTTCCTGTGGACACGCCCTAAGGAAACCGAAGTAGTCGAAAATCGGGTGTTTGCTGCCTTCAAGGACTATCTGACAGCTTACTTGGATTTTGTGGATCAGGCAGAACTAATTACTGATTCCCAGCATCTCAAAGCCATCAAGGAAGCTCAACTGCGTTATCTGGGTTATCGTGCTGAAAAAGATCCAGCTCGTGGTATGTTTCAGAGATTTTATGGCAGTGAATGGACCGAGGAGTACATCCACGGTTTCTTGTTTGATCTAGAGCGGAAGCTGGCAAAGGCTGAAGCTTAGGATGTTAAAAATTAACCTCAGTTCGATGTAAGAAAGTGGTTAGTTTTTTCAGGAGTCAGGAGTCAGTATCTTCGAGTCATAAGTCAGGACAAAAGTACAGAATTGATGACTACAAAATGGATGGGAATAATACAGAATTTTATTGTTGATAAAACGTAAGCTATCAGCTATCAGCTATTAGCTAAAGGCTTGTGGCTGACGGCTGACGGCTGACGGCTGACGGCTGACAGCTTATCATAAAACTCTGATGAATTGCCAATTAACTGGGAAATAATTTATCTTGATTCCATTTATTATGACTCGATGCTCCTGACTCGATACTCCTAAATTGTAGAGCCTTTAATCAAACGTACAAGATCTTAGCCTTTCCCCTCGCTGCGATCGCCAAACCGTAGCAGTAGCCAGAAACAAATTTTTTTAAAATATCTCAAATCCTTGTCTTGATGCAGCCCCTCCCCACTCGTACTTTGCATCAAAACAAGGTTGTTTTAATGCGCAAAAGCTTACTTAATACTTAATACTTCATAGGTCGCTAAAATTAAAAATTATGTCTTTTAATTAAGAACCTTTAAAAAAGTTAGGCTTGTATGAACCTAATCCCCTAATCTTGTGATTAGAACTGAGTAAGCTATCAGCTATCAGCTATCAGCTTTTAGCTATGAGTTGATGCCCATAGCGCACGCTACATGAACAGCTTATGCCCATAGTGCAAGCTACTTGAGTGGCCATTGGCCAACGACTGACCACTGACGGCTGACGGCTGACGGCTGAATGCTTAGATGACTGAGGTTTACGATCATAGAGGTGATTAATGACAATTCCTTTGCTAGAGTATCCTCCCTCAAGCCAAAATCAGCGGGTCGCTGGATATGAGGTGCCCGGAGATGAGCAGCCTAAACTATACACTACAGCTAATCTGCTGTCTCCATCGGAAATGGATGAGTTGATTAGGGCAGCCTATAGTCAGATTTTTAATGAACAACAGATTATCAAAAGCAACCGCCAAACCTTTTTAGAATCACAGCTGAGATTTGGTCAAATCACGGTGCGCGAATTCATTCGTGGTCTAGCAACATCTGAAACTTTTTGGCAGCGCAATTATCAGACCAACAACAACTACCGTTTTGTCCAGATGTGTGTACAACGCATCTTGGGGCGTGATGTCTACAGCGAGCGGGAAAAGTTAGCTTGGTCAATAGTGCTGGCTACTAATGGGTTACAAAACTTTATTGATGCTCTGCTCGATAGCGACGAGTATCTCGAAAACTTTGGTGATGACACCGTGCCTTATCAGCGGCGGCGGATCATACCCCAGCGTACTCAAGGCGATCTACCCTTTGCCCGGATGCCTCGTTATGGGGAAGACTACCGCACCCAACTGCAACAGCTGGGTTACTTCAAACACCAACCAATTGGTTTCAAAACCTATTATCCTCCTGCCTCAGTGCGCTTTGTAGCAGGAGTACTCACTAAGGCAGGGGCTGTAGTCTTACTTGGGGGAACAATTGCGATCGCCTTAGCGGCCTGGGGTATTATCAGTCTGTAGCTGTGAGTGTAGGTTTGATAAGAAATGTTACTAACCTGCCAACGGCTAGACCAATTAGCTGGAGTAAACAGCTGAGCTGTGTATTGAGCAGGAAGTAATCAACCAAGAGGCTTCCAGCACCAACGTGGAGCGAATCCACAGGGTCACCATAGCAAGCCAGTTCTGATCTGCCGTTGCAATCAGACATAAAAAAATCTTAAACTCTTAACAAGATGTAACGAATAAAGGCTCGACATCATTGTATAAAAGTTACCTGAAGGGTAAATAGTGACAGGCGAAAGCCAACCAACCGGTTGACACACAGCATTCCTAGGTCTCTCACCAGAACGTGAAGTTTTGTAATTTTTCTTAACGATCCGTTTTGAACCCAACTTATGGGACAAACACTAGGACAAAGACCAAAAAAGAGAGATAGGAGTATTGGCTGTGGCTGGAGCATGTTCTATGCCTTTCCCGTTTCAAACTGCTTGATTCAGTTTGATTCAGTCTGAGTCTGTTTAACTGAAGCCCGTTTTGAAACAAAACCAACTAACGTAGGAGATTCCGTCAATGTTTGATGCGTTTACTAAGCTTGTTTCGCAGGCTGATGCCCAAGGTCAATACATTAGTGATGACCAACTAAATGCTCTTACCGCTATGGTGGCTGACAGCAACAAGCGGATGGATGCAGTAAACCGTATTACCAGCAACTCTTCCACCATTGTGGCTAACGCAGCTCGCTCTCTGTTTGCTGAGCAACCCCAGTTAATCAATCCTGGTGGAAATGCCTACACCAGCCGTCGGATGGCTGCTTGCTTACGCGATATGGAAATCATCCTGCGCTATGTGACTTACGCCATTTTTGCTGGTGATGCTAGTGTGCTGGAAGACCGCTGCCTCAATGGCCTGCGGGAAACCTACCTAGCTCTGGGAACTCCTGGTGCTTCCGTGGCAGTGGGTGTAGGAAAGATGAAGGAAGCTGCGATTGCGATCGCTAACGACACCAATGGCATCACCCCTGGTGATTGCAGCTCTCTGATGGCTGAAATTGGCGGCTACTTCGACAAAGCAGCTGGTGCAGTTGCCTAAAACGCTAAAGGCATATCACTTGCTGTCTAACTATCACAACTTCAAACGTTTTTGAAAACTTGACAAAATATTAGGGAGATACCTAGACAATGAAAACCCCGCTTACAGAAGCCGTCGCTGCTGCTGACGCTCAAGGTCGTTTTTTAACTAATACAGAAATCCAGACTGCCTTCGGTCGATTCCAGCGGGCTACAGCTTGCTTAGAAGCGGCAAAAGCCTTGACTGCTAAAGCCTCAACCTTGACTGACGGTGCAGCCCAAGCGGTGTATAACAAATTCCCTTACACCACTAGCATGCCTGGACCAACCTACGCATCTGACCCTACAGGCAAGGCAAAATGCTCCCGTGATATCGGTTACTATCTTCGTATGGTTACTTACTGCCTAGTTGCTGGTGGTACTGGACCGATGGATGAGTACTTGATTGCTGGTTTAGATGAAATCAACCGTACCTTCGAGCTGTCTCCGAGCTGGTACATCGAAGCCCTCAAGTACATCAAGGCTAACCATGGTCTAAGTGGTCAGCCTGCTACTGAGGCAAATAACTACATTGACTACGCTATTAACGCCCTGAGCTAATTGCTCTTTTGGCCTGGAAAGGTCAGCAGGTGTTAGCAAAAACTAGCATCTGCTGACCTTTCCGGGCATTGTTTTGTCTATACAGTTTGTCTATAGCAAAGGGAGCAGGGAGCAGGGATTAGGGAGCAGGGAGCAGGGAGTAGGGAATATGGCATCAAAAATGCTCACCATTGATTTAGGTACCCTATATCTACCAAGTAATCAGATCAAGGGTCAATAACTCACCGTCAAATCCTTTGGATTATGACGGGAGCTTGTAAGAAGCTCATAGTTGACCAGTCTAAGTTCTTTAGAACTACGTTATTTCTGAGTGTTAAAGTTCCTACCTGAGGATGCGTACGTAAGCATTAAGCCGTTGGCTGATACGCGACACGCTGATAGCTTACGCGCGATCTTTCCAATATCACAACTAATAACAAATTGGTATATTCCAAAATTGTCCGGATTAACCTGATATACCCAGTAAAAAGAAAGTGGTAGATGCACCCTGGTAAAGTCCTAGAGCTAAACTCTGGGGCTTTTTTTATTTAGATACCGTATCCCACTGCTGATTATCGACTGGAACAAAATCTGGCAAAGACCGACCCATCCAATACAGCCACCCTAAACCAGCAACTCCCAATGCGATCGCAACCAAACTGACCACTTGAGCAATGCGTAATGGACCGAGCATCAGACTATCCATCCGCAATGCCTCAATCCAGAAGCGACCAGTACTATAGGCAACCATATAAACTAGAGCCATCGTCCCTACCTTCAGATGGGGTTTGCGGCGTAAATCCCGAAAGAACAGAGTCATCAGTAACCCAAAGACCAATAAGTTCCACACAGACTCATAGAGAAAGGTGGGATGGAAATAGTCAAAATTCTGAAAGCCTGGGGGACGCTGTAGTGGTGGAATATACAATTTCCAAGGCAAATCCGTGGGAGCGCCAAAGGCTTCGGAATTAAAGAAATTCCCCCAACGTCCGATTGCTTGACCTAATATCAGAGAAGGAACCACTAGATCAGCTAACAGCCAGACAGACAGTTTATTGAGGCGGGCAAAAATTATTGCAGCTAAGATACCACCCAAGATAGCGCCATGAATGGCAATCCCACCATTCCAAATCGCAATAATTTGGTCTGGACGCTGGGCGTATTGTTCCCACTGAAACAAGACATAGTAAAGTCTGGCTCCAGGAATCGCAGAAATCACCAGCCAGATAGCGAAGTCGCCCAACAAATCTGGGTTAACGTTACGACCCTTGGCTAGATATTGGGAAAGGCTAACTCCAATTAACACTGCTGAGGCAATCAATAGTCCGTACCAGCGGATTGTTACCGGTCCGAGTTCAACGATTATTGGCCCGGGAGAAGCAAATTGGAACCCTAGGGTTAGAGCAGAGATTGCTTGCAGCATTGATTTATCGATAGGCAGCAAACCACAAGTTTCATTGTAGTCTCCTACAGCATCGGTTAAGTCATCACAAAACTAGGTCAATTGATAATGGGGTGATGAGAGGATGGGATGATGGGGTGTAATGGTTATAGAAATATCCTGATCAAGTGCTTGGTCGAGGTATCGGACTTTGTCTTGATGCAGCGCGGTCAACTTCTATTACTTGACCAACTCTCTACGATTCCCTAATCTGGAATGCGATGGTGCCAAGCAAAGCCTTGGATCAGCTTCTCCCATAACTGCTCAGCAGAAAGTATAAATAGACTATATAGCTGTCAAAGTTTTGCTTTTGTCTTGAAATTAGTGTAACAGCCTCGATTATGGCAAGTCACTTGTCCATAGAACAACCTTGACCTTCGGTCACGCTTTGCGAACAACCTTCTGACCTTAAACCTACCCGACCAGGGAAGCCAAAGGCGAACAACCAAATCACCTTCAACCCAAGATGAATTCCGAACAACTAGAATTAACTATAGGCTGGCTTTACCCTACCCTAATGAGTACCTACGGCGATCGCGGTAATGTCATCTGCTTACAACAACGAACCCAGTGGCGAGGCATTAGAGTCAATGTAATCCCCCTGGATCAGCAGACTCCTGCTGAGCAATTCTCTAAAGTGGATATCTTCATGGGTGGTGGTGCTCAAGATAGACAGCAAGAAATTGTTATGCGAGACTTACAAGGTAGCAAAGCCAATGCCCTACAAGAAAAAATTGAAGGAGGTACACCGGGGGTATTTACCTGTGGCTCACCTCAATTGCTAGGTCACTACTATGAACCAGCTCTAGGTAAGCGGATTCAGGGATTAGGGTTGCTGGATTTGGTCAGCAAGCATCCTGGCGTAGATGCTCGCCGTTGCATTGGTAATGTGGTATTTGAGATTACTGCATCACCCCTAGCCCAAGACTTAAAGGCTATGCTCGGGAAAAATCCAGTAGTGATTGGCTTTGAAAATCACGGTGGTCGTACCTATTTAGGTAATGTCGAACCCCTAGCTCAAGTGGTAAAAGGATATGGTAACAATGGGGAAGATGGCACAGAAGGAGCATTTTATCGAAATGCGATCGCAACCTACTCCCACGGTCCGCTGTTACCGAAAAACCCCTTTATTGCTGATTGGCTGATCCAAACTGCCCTCAAGCAAAAGTATCATATACCAGTGTCATTAGAACCACTGGATGATACCTTAGCAACCAAGGCACGGATAGCGATGTTTAAACGTCTTGCTCTGACTAACCTGAGTTAACTAAGACTACTAGCAAGAAGCCGTGACTATTACGGGTAATGGGTAATCGGGATTGGTAGAAATGTCCACTAATTACTAATAATCCACAGTCCCGACTTTAGTGGATAGCCCCTTAATGGCTCGTAAACGAATAAACTACTAAGTATACCCCCTCCCAAGCAGTTGAGCGAGGGATAAGGTGCGGTTAAAACCGCGCTTTGTCGTAGTTCCTCCGCGCTTTAAAAAGACGCGGTTTCCCTACCCCGTGAAGTCAGATGACTGGAAAAGTAATCGATAGCAGTGCCACTGGAATTCTCATTCTGATCATCCCCTTCGCATTGGTGATGGTTCTGTTGCTAAAGGCATGGCCGATCGTACTGGCAATGCTAATCTTGATTATCATCATCAGGCTTTGGCAGCAATATCAATGGCAGAAGTGGACTCGGAAAGTTAATCCCTTCTTCAATCAACTGATTAAAGATAACCAAGGTTGTCTGACACCCATTGACTTGTCGATCAAGGCAGATATTTCTGGAACTGCAGCGAAACAGTATTTAGAGAAAAAGGCACAGGAGTTTGGAGCTCAGAGTCGAACCTATGATGACATTGGCACTGTTTATTACTTTCTGACTGCTAGCGCTCTCGGTAGTATCTTTGATGAGAGTGAACCCTCCTTCGACCCTGAAAGTGAATCCTCCTTTGAGCCTGAGAGTGAATCCAACACCAGTAAACCAACCCCGACTTTGGAACTAAAGGTCGAAAAAGATGATTTCTCTACCAGTGACATCCCAAAATCGCTAGAAACTCCAGGATCACAAGAATCTGTTGCCTCGAAACTAGCTGCCTTCACTGCTAATGCTTCAGGTGATCAAAAAAACCGAGTCAAAAAGAAGCAGGATAAGAAAGTTTATCAACCTCTGATCCAAGCCGAATTAGCCAAGCGACTCGATGTTCATTCGAGCACAGTTGGTAAACGTAAATCTGATCCGGACTTTTCACAATGGAGTCAAAGTAAAGATCCAGACGGAATTGCCTGGGAATATTCATCACAGAGAAAAGAATTTTTGCCAGTTGTGAACAATTAGCAAAATTTCGATCGCGAATAAATTTTAATTAGTCATTAGTAATTTCTTCTTTGTCATCTTTACCCAATAACCAATGACTAATCAGCCAGCTTCCCAGAATGATAAGTATTCAAAGGTGAATTATATCATACTAGCAATGATATGATAATACCTAAGGTTAGAAGAAGCTGGAAACTAGGAAATGGAATGAGCAAGTTCTGCCTGGGTTGGGGAATTAAACCTGTCCAGAGCATCCCATTTATTCAACACTTGGGATTTGAGTTGTTCAAATTTTATCTTTAGTATGCGTCTGCTGACTATGGGTTGAGCTATAGGTTGTGAGGTTTGACCAGTATTAGCCGACTCTTGTAACATGTGGCATTGTTGGGGTGTAAGCGTTACGGTCATTACCTGGTTACAGCGTTGTGGTTCTTCAGTGGAAAACAACAGTAGTCGATAGAAGCCTTTATCTGCTAAGCAACGAGTAATGGTCTGAACTTTCGAGGTTTTCAAGTCTAGATAGCAAGGGAGTAACCGAGAGTCCTGTGCTGTAGACTCAAGCACAGTAACCCATAGTAGCATAGGATGAGGCGAATTGATGAAGACAAATTGACTGTGGGGCTTGCTGAATAGATAATACTGAATTTCCTGTGGGGATAACATCAAGCATAATGTGGCAAAATTTCCCAAGCTGCTTGGTAAATTTGCTGGAAATACAATTTTGCTAATTGGTTTATCCAGGGGCCAGGGTTGCTGTAGACACACTTGTAAAATTTTAACTCCTGATTATCTATTTATAGTCTAATAAACCTATGAATAGCATCATTAAAAACTCCCTAAGCTGAAGGCAGAATCAATGAAATATTGCTGGCTAACCGTTGATGCTGTTAATTGGTTAAACTTGACATGCCATAAAGTTTCAGGTAAACTGTCTACACTCCCTAAGAATGATAGTGATAAACTATTCAAGGGGTAAGTAGATTGTTGAGCGACTACTTCTTTAACGCCATCCTTATAATTTTTCTGGAAAAACTTATTATTCATAAGGGTTCCAGAGATAAAATTTTCAGTCATTGGGGGAATCCCATTGACAAACATCAGGCAGGTAGTCACAGCAGCTGCTTCGATAAATGTTCTCCAATAACGATGGTTCATAAGTAGAGTTAAGTTGATTGAGATCTAGAAATAAGGCTTACTATGACAGCAAGTCAGTAATCAATCAAGGTCGTTATTATACCGTTAGTCATGGTTCACAGTCCTCTTCACATAACGCCTAAAGTGTACGGAAAATTACTGAATTGATGCTATAGTTTCAGGATGAAGTTTGGATGTTTGCGATTGCGTTTTTGTTGTGTTTGAGTTGATGTATACCAATCACTAAGCAGAAATGGGAGAGGGTGAAAAGGAAAAAGGCTGGCAGGCAAAATCGATATTTTATTGCCTGACGTTTAACGTCATCTTTGGTACTTTGAACAATCAACGGTCGGACCCTTGAGAGTGGGATAGAAGAAAATATAGCAATCCGATTTGAGTTGTGAAACACCAGAAGAGGGGGAGAGGGGTCTCAGACCAGAAGTGGAGGAAGAGAAGTAAGAATCTCACCATGGGTTCTTTTTCACAAATGATTGAGGATTTCTATATACTTCTGACCCCATCACCTGATCACGTCATCACCCCATCACCCCATCACCCAGTATGATCAAAAATTTTCCATTGTGATCAGTTCGTTGTGGCTCTTGACCTATTTTTCGGGAAATCTATAGGTGAGTGTCGAAAGATTTTTCAGTAAATTAAGCTTGAGCTATGGCAAAGCGATCTCTCCAGGCATCTCCAGACGGCATCAAAAAAGCCAAACAGGCTTTTGAACGCAAGGGATGGACACAAGAATATTTTGCGGGTGAAATCGGCATAGAAACTCGCCAACCGATTTGGAAGTTTTTTGCCGGTAAACCCGTTGACCGCCGCGTTTTTAGCGAAATCTGCTTTCATCTGGATTTGGAGATGGAAGAGATTGTCGCTATACCAGAATATGCTCAGATAGATGCAGAAAAGAAAGCAGCTGAGGACAAAAGTAGAGTTGATGCCATCGTCACCAAAGTGCGATCGCACTACCATGACAAAATTCAAAATCAGTGTGGCACTCTACGCCTATTAGATATTGCTCGACCGGTTAGTTTAGATCACATCTACGTGGATGTGAATATTCTCGAAGAAATCACTAGTCAACGATGGTTGGAAATTGACGATTTGCAAGGCTTCCCAGCGGAGGAATTTGACCGCTTGGGTATAGGCAAAGTGCGCCGGGAAAGCATACCAGGACTGCAAGCGGTAGAACGCTATCCTAAAATGATGGTGCTAGGTAAACCTGGCTCTGGGAAAACCACCTTTTTGCAATATCTGGCTATTCAGTGCAATCAAGGAAATTTTCAATCGGATCGGGTTCCGATGTTGATTCGATTGAAAAACTTTGCCGAGGATGCTATGATCGAATGTAGTTTCAGCCTATTTAACTACATTAATCAAGAGCTTCAAAGTTGTGGTATTTCAGAACAAGATATTGAAACTATCCTCAGCTATGGCAGAGCCTTGATCTTAATGGATGGCTTGGATGAAGTCCCGGAAACTGCCAGTAATCAAGTTATTCAACAAATCCGTAAGATTTCAGAAAAGTATTACAAAAATCAGCTGATCATCACATGTCGCATTGCAGCTCAACAGTATCGATTTCAGGGATTTACTGAGGTTGAGATTGCTGACTTCAAACCAGCACAAATTCAACACTTTGCTAAAAAGTGGTTTGTGGCGGTAGCAAGGAATGACCCAGAATCAGGTTTGGAGAAAGCATCTCTGTTTATCGAGCAGATGAAGCTGCCAGAAAATCAGCAAATTAGAGAACTAGCAACAACACCAGTCTTGCTGAATCTAGCCTGTCTGGTTTTTCAAACCAAAGCTGACTTTCCTGTAAAACGCTCTGATCTTTACCAGCAAGGACTAGACTTACTACTGATTCGCTGGGATGAAGCCCGGGGTGTTAAGCGAGATGATATTTATCGTAATTTATCCTTGCCCCACAAGCTAGAATTACTTTCTCAATTAGCAGTTATCACCTTTGAGCAAGGGGAGTATTTCTTTGAAGAAATTCGGCTGCAACAATTAATTGCTGATTATTTAAGGAAATTACCAGCAACTCAAAGCAACCAGGCAGCTCTAGAATTAGATAGCTTAGCAGTACTCAAATCTATTGAGGTGCAGCATGGACTATTGGTAGAGCGGGCACGACGAATTTACTCATTCTCTCATCTGACATTTCAAGAGTATTTTACCGCCAGAGCGATTGTGATCGGCACTGGGATGTCTTTGTCACAGCTAGTCGAACACCTACAGGATAAACGTTGGCGGGAAGTATTTTTACTCACAGCACAAATGTTGCCAGATGCTGATCAGCTATTGTTGCTGATCAAGCAACAGATTAATCGGTTAGTCTGTGCAGAAATGGTGCTTGACTCAGTCAAACTGACACCAGGCGCTATGGCTTTAGGTGATAACTTAACAAAGTTCTTGAACTGGATTGAGAGCAAATCTCTAGACATCGATACTCCCTACAAGCCAGCAGCAGTGCGTGCGTTTTACATGACCCTTGCCCTTCCTCCTAGCCATCCTCTTTCCCGGAATCAAGCCTTAGCCTTGGCTATTGATCACAGACTAGGAGGAGAATTGGGTAGTGAACTTGCCCTAGATTTAGCTTTAGATCATGCTTTAGCTGTTGCCCAAGCTATGACAGCAGAACTAGTTTACGACCGACTCAGTGCTCTTTACCTTGCCCTTGATTTGAATCACCTGACTGGGATTGAGTCTATAGGAGACTATCTAGAGAAGCTTAAAAATCAGCTACCTGACCTAGATGATGACGACCGAGATAGTATTCAAGAATGGTGGCAAAGTCATGGTGCGGAATGGGTATCACAATTAAGAGCCTTGATGATAGAGCATCGTAATATGGGTCACCAATGGCATTTGACCAAGACATCCCAAGATTGGTTAGAGCAGTATAGTCGTGCTAATCACTTGCTAGTAGAGTGTCTCAATAGTAATTGTCAGCTGAGTCTGACGGTGCGCAAAGAAATAGAAGATACGTTGTTGTTGCCGCTGTGCCACTCGTAATTGATCCCTCACGGTCGATGTTGACCTGAAGGGGTGACAAGTAGCTTGTCACCCCTTCACCCTTTAAGCTACCGTAAACCTAATCGCCTTGGGCGAACAACCTTGGCCTTGGCCTTTGGGCCACGCTACGCGAATGGCCACGCTACACGAACAACCCTTAACCCTTAAACCTTTTTGACCCATGCTACGGTGTTGACACTCCCCGCTCGCTTTGTGACGGGGATTCCTAGATCTACGACCGGCCTTAAACCTCCGCGTCCGAATGGCAATACCTAAACCGAAATCCCGTCAAGACTAAGATTCTAGTTCAGTTCGCGAAAGACCCAGCGGGCTAGTCTCGCGATAGCGTTCAGCTACTTTTTGAGAAGTGCCTTATGAAGTCCGTTGCTTCCCTGTTTCACTTGGTTTCGGCGTGCCCCGCCGTACCGTTGTTTTCTCAAAGTGTTATCTTGCTGGGTTCACACACCAATTGTTAGTTGATGGTTGGGTTTTTAGCGATGCAGCGCGGTCTTGGGGGTTTCCCCCATGAGCGACTGCATCAAGAAAGGAGGACTTTCCCTACCCTCCGGGCATTTCTACTTTAAGGTCAAGCAGTGGCGGGTCTCTCTCCCGGTTGCGCCAAGGCCAAAGGCCACGCTACGCGAACGGATTTTCAGCCTGTACCCATATTTTACTAATACTCTAGCGCGTAAGTAATGTCAACCTTTTGGCAAAAATGAACTTGCCCTCAGAAAGCATACACAGTCTGCCCGGCGGCGTTTCAACCGGTGCGACCCGTGGGAAATTTAATTCGCCTACACAAAGCGCACCGGCAGAGATTTTTAAATTCTCTTATTACAGCTTCCAAATTTGTACAAGATTTAGGATTTTTGCTACCAGGGTTCCGGATCAGAAGCTGTCCGCTAGACCGACTACGCTTTTTATATATGCGCTTTACCGCTACCATAAATTATAGCTTAAAGCCGTCCTAAAAGGACGGGGCTTTAAACCCAAATTTTTTTGGTAAGGCTTACTTACTATTATTGTTGATTGCTTTTTTATGCCTTTTCCGAGATCTAGTGGTCTTTTGCTCCATCCGACATCCCTACCCAGTCCCTTTGGTATTGGTGACTTAGGTTTACAGGCTTATCAATTCATTGACTTTTTGGCAGAAAGCGCCCAACAATACTGGCAAATCTTGCCCCTTGGTCCGATTGGGTATGGGAACTCTCCCTATGGTTCTTACTCAGCCATGGCAGGCAATCCCCTACTCATTAGCCCAAAACAATTGCAAAAGCAGGGACTGCTCAAGGATGAAGACTTTGCCAATCTGCCAGAGTTTCCCCTCGACTCAGTGGATTATGATCAGGTAATTCAAACCAAGATGCCCCTGTTGTACCAAGCTTGCGATCGCTTCCGTGCCAACGCCTCACCCCAACAGCACCAGAAATTTACAGAATTTTGTCAAGCAAAAGCCAGCTGGTTGGAAGACTATGCTTTATTTATGGCTGTTCATGATGCGTTTGACCAGAGTAGCTGGCATACTTGGGAACGAGACATTGCTATGGCTCAACCCAAAGCAGTTGAGTATTGGCGGCAGAAATTGCAGGATGAAATTTATTTCTACAAATACCTACAGTTTGAGTTTTTCTGCCAGTGGTCAGCTCTCAAACAGTACGCCAACCATCACCAGATCCAGATTATTGGTGATATCCCAATTTATGTGGCTCACGATAGTGCTGATGTCTGGGCTCATCGGGAAATCTTTGCCATTGATCACGAAACTGGCGAACCCACACTCATGGCTGGGGTGCCTCCGGACTATTTCAGTGCCACAGGTCAGTTGTGGGGTAATCCAGTTTATAACTGGGAACAGTTACAGGCAGATAACTTCCGATGGTGGATACAACGCTTCCAAACCATCTTGGAGTATGTAGACATTGTGCGGATTGACCATTTCCGGGGATTTGAGGCCTACTGGCAAGTCAAGCAAGGAGAAACAACTGCCATCACTGGAGAATGGGTTAAGGCACCAGGAAAAGAATTTTTTGAAGTACTCCAAGACAAGTTGGGCAATTTGCCAATTATTGCCGAAGATTTAGGGATCATCACTCCAGAAGTAGAAGCATTACGCTCACGCTTCCAGTTTCCTGGTATGAGAATTTTACAGTTTGCCTTTAGTGGGGGATCAAGTAACCCTTACTTACCCTTTAACTATGTCCACAACTGTGTGGTTTACACCGGTACCCATGATAATGACACAACAGTGGGTTGGTTTAAAAAACTCTCTGCTGAAGATAAGCAGATTATAATGAATTACTCCGGATCAGTCAGCCAAGAAGGCATCCATTGGGATTTAATCCGATTAGCGCTCAGTAGTATTGCCAACCAAGCGATTATTCCTGTGCAAGATATTTTAGGTCTGGACACAGATGCTCGAATGAACTTTCCCAGTACTGTAGAAGGTAACTGGCAATGGCGCTATCGACCGAATGCGTTGAGTGAAGAATTGGCTAATCGCCTCAAAATCCTCACTCACACTTACGATCGTGCTCCCAGTTATGACTAGCAAGCCTAGTTATATTGTATTGGAATAGTTTTAACAATTAATCCTATTAAGTTCATTATTGGTTGTTTATATTTTGACAAAAATGTTAATTATTAGTTAACAATCCTAAACTCACAATCCTAAACAATTCTATTCTATACAAGGGATTAACTGGACTTTATATAAGTTAAGTCGTTGCTATAGCATTTGAATTTGATATCTTCAAATTTAATTGATTAACCAAGGTAACAGGTGACATTAGGAAAGAGAGCCTACACTTGTGAGCGTTTTATGGTAAATCAGCATTGGTTTTCATGCATCTATTTTTAATTTTAAATGCTATGATTTGTGATTTTTTTAGTAACATTTATAGGTTTTTGCCACCAATTATATGCTTTTATAATGTTTAATATTGATGAAATTAATGCTTTTCCCATAGAAAGCTTTACTACTGAAGAGAGGGTCTAGGTTTAGCAGCAAAAGTTAATGCTTGTACTGCACCAGGAGCCCCCATCTGCTTTGCCTGTTGGTTATTGAACTCAACGATTACATTCCCAGCATCGCCAGCTTTAACAAATAGTTTTTCGTTAGCAACCCAAGTCTGGTGCGCTCCTTTTTCTAGGATGCCTTCATATTTTTTCTTGCCATCTGCCACGATCAGAAGCCAAGATCTACCTTTGAGAGTGATATCCACCTGAACTGGCTTATTTGGACCCGACGGTATCTTGGTTAAGGCTAACTGCGCTTGGGAGTTAGTTTGATCTACATTACCGGGTGTCGGTAACGATTGAGCTGGAGACGAGTTTGGTTCCTTATCAGTTATTTGTGGCTTAGAAGGGTTGATTAGGACAGATAAGCCACTCACTGAACCAATAACCAAGCAAATGTAGAACAAATAAAGATGAAACGGTCGCAGTTGAGGAACCCTACTGTTACCCCAGGAAAGTTTTGACCTTTTTACAGTTACCCCAGTGGGAAAAGCCTTGGCAAACTCGTCTCCATTTAAGCCTAGTGCATCCCCAAAGTGCTTGATAAACCCTTGAACATACACAGGTTCTGGTAATTGGTCTAGCTTGCCTTGCTCTATTGCCCTCAAAAATCGTGCATTAATTCGGGTACAAGCGGCAATTTCCTCAATGGTTTTACACTGTTGAGTACGTAACTGACACAGGGATGAACCCATTTCTTCCAGCTTCTTCTGTTGTTGTTGCTGCAACGGGACTTTGTTTTCATTCATACACGGTACTCCTCGACATCTGCTGGCATTTTTACTGAACAATGGTGGATTTACTGGTAAGAAAACTCACCTCTACATCATTCAAGGCACGGTAGTCACCACAAGGAAGAATTGGCTCTCCTGGTAGATTTAATTTAATCGGGCCAATAGCAGTACGATGTAGATGAATCACTGGATAGCTTAGCAGTTGAGCAACACGACGGATCTGTCGGTTTCTACCTTCCGTTAAGACTACCTCCAAAAGTGTGGATTGACCCTTACGCTTAAGTACACGAACTTGAGCGGGTAACGTTTTTTTACCCAGCAGATTAACACCTTCACGCCAAGTTTGCAGTACCGATTCTGGGGGATTACCCCGTACCCAAACCTGATACGTCTTAGGTATGTGATGACTAGGATGGGTCAGGCGAAATGTTAGCTCACCATCATTGGTCAGTAGTAATGCACCTGTAGAATCGGCATCCAGCCTTCCTACAGGATGAATCCCCTGACCCTTGGTTAGTTTATCCGGTAATAAGTCAATTACTGTCGGACGATTCCGGGAATCTCGGCAAGTGGAAACTACTCCAGCAGGCTTGTTCAGTAAAAGGTAGATAGATTGAGGTCGGTGATAGGGGTTGATCGGTTTGCCATCCACTTCGATTACATCTGTTTCTGGATCAGCTTTCTGCCCCAAATGTACAGTCGTACCATTTAGGCGCACTTGTCCTGCGGCTATCATCTTCTCGGCTCGACGCCGTGACGCAATACCCCACTGTGAAAGAATTTTTTGTACTCTTTCCTCCATGACCCAACATTTGGCTTTAGCTTTGTCTTCTGGACTATGGTGATGCTGAATCTAGTTTGTCTTATGCTTATAGTGTGCCCAGGAGTTGATTTCCATTAGACAACGACTTCAAAATACTATGTACAAAAATACTATGTACAAATAGTACAAGAAGGTGTTCTTTTGGTTAAAACTCCCAAAACCTCGAAGCAAAAGCCAAGCCAGATTATCAGCAAAGTTATTTCCCCAGCGCTACGGCTGTGGCTGCGATCGCAAGTAGAGGAAGTTGCTACATTGCAACTAAACATTGTGGGATGCGATCGCCAAATCCTGACTGGTTACATTCCTCAGGTTGCCCTTGCTGCCAACCAAGCAGTTTATCAAGGACTGCATCTAAGCCAAATTCAGCTCGAAGGCAGTAATATTAGACTCAACCTGGGTCAGATAATTAAGCGTAAACCCGTACGTCTTTTAGAACCAGTTCCCGTAGTGGGTCAGCTATTACTCCTAGAACCAGACCTGCAATCATCTCTTGAAGCACCCTTGTTATCTAACGCTTTGACGGAGTTATTATATACATTCCTTAAATCAGATGATATCATTAAACCCGGTAACGACCCAAAACAGCCACAAATACGCTGGCAAAAGATTAATATCAATATAGGACAGCTGACCTTAAGAGGCATTTCAACTAATCCTGATGTTGCTAGCCAGCTGATAGTAATTCGTGCTGGTATCCAACTGGCGACCCCCAACCAACTCGAACTGAACCCCTTGCAAGTTCAGATAGATCATGATGCCCCCCCTATTAGCTTAGATGGCTTTCTAATCAATTTAGGACCAGAGGTGGAGCTTCAGGAACTTACCCTCACAACTGGACAACTGATATGTCGTGGAGGATTGAAGGTAATGCCTTAGTCGTTACTCCTTAATCGTTATTTATGATACTTTTAGCTGTTTTTAATTAGCTTAAGCGCGTTTATATTGTGGCTATATAATTCATAATTATGTCATTAATGCGTCATTACCTGTAATAAAACCATCCTTTCCATCCTTAAGGAAAAAACCTACCCATAACAGCTTTTGTTAGGTGCGCTTACAGTTGTCGAATTAAATTCGCGTGATTGTCGCGCCTCTGGATGCAGTTCCTGATGGTTTGGGTTCTGTGTGCCCAGGCAAGGGTCCACACCTGTCAGCCATGCAAAGCCCGAGTGGTTTGAAGTTACCGTAAGACAGGCTCGCCTTAATCAATAAGTTTTAACCATGCATCTGCATAGCCTATCAACTATAAAGGCTCAACGTAATCAGGTTTCGTCTCCGGGGAAAACCCCCGCAGGTCGGCGCTGCCTCCCCTGTTCCCTTGCTGCATCGCTGTAAGCCCTGTCGAGAAAGTCTTTTGCTTCACAATCGCTCCCTTTTCGTGCTGCATACGTTGCCAACTACAGGCGCGCCTTATGCTATTCCTTATCCATCCTTCCGTAAGATTATTAAGTAATGTAACAATTTTGCGGTTATACCAGCTAAATGTCTTGACAGCTAGAGAGGAAGCCGATAAGGTTAAATACATACCCGGGTACAACGATATAAAAAATATATGCAAGACAAGCAAAAAGTTACTCTTTATCTTCCACCAGGATTGCACCGCCGGCTCAAAATTAAAGCGGCTGTTGATTCTGAATCAATGTCAGCTATGGTTGAGAGGGCGATTATATTCTACATAGAACATCAAGATGTGGTTGAAGAGGTAGACCAATATGGACAAACCCATAAAGTATACCCCTGTCCTGAGTGTTCTAGTGACTTGGTTCTCTCAGAGGGAAAATTAGTTGCTCTGAAAAACCAACCTGGTGTGATATCGGAAGAACTCCCAGTAGAAAAGGTAACAGCAAAAGTATGCTCCATTACCGATTCTCACGGAGAAGAGGAATTGGTTCCTTGTTAAGGTAGCCAAAGTTAAGGTAGACAAATTAGTCTACTCGCAGAGCACACTTAGTTAGCTCAGTGGTTCAGTTGAAGATGTTTGGGCAGTTGTAAGCCGTCTCTAATATTAGGTAGAGTTATGCAAGAAGAGATAAACGTTCTCATTCAAGCTCAATATCCTCTAATCTACCTCGTGACTCCCGAGGAGGAGCGGGCAGAGAGGGCAATAGCAATGATTGCTCAAAGGAAGTCTCAACAGCAACGAGTCTTCGTTTGGACCGTCACTCACGGGATTGTTGAGTATGGTCAATCACGCCACACCACTCAGCACAATACGGTCTCTCCTGAGGCAGCAGTTCAGTGGGTAATTCAACAAAAAGAACCTGGTATATACATCTTTAAGGATTTACATCCCTTTATAGATGCACCAGCAACTACCCGATGGTTGCGGGATGCGATGGCAAGCTTTAGGGAGGAAGCTAAGAAGTCTCTTAAAAAGTCTATCATCGTAATGTCCCCGGTGCAGCAGATTCCTATTGAGTTGGAAAAGGAAGTGGTTGTCCTTGACTTTCCCCTACCAAACCTTAAGGAACTTAACCAAGTCCTATCCCACCAACTGGATCAGAGTAAAACTCGTCGAACGACTACAGAAACTAGGGAAAAGCTCCTCAAAGCATCATTAGGCTTGACCCGGGATGAAGCAGAGAAGGTTTATCGCAAAGCCTACGTTAAAGCTAGTCGTCTTACTGAAGCTGAAGTTGATATTGTTCTATCCGAGAAGAAGCAGATCATCCGCCGCAACGGGATCCTAGAGTATATCGAAGAAGATGAAACCCTCGATTCTATAGGAGGGTTAGAGGAACTGAAGCGTTGGCTGAAGCAGCGCTCTAATGCCTTTACAGAGAGGGCGAGAGAATATGGTTTGCCTCAACCGAAGGGAATGTTGATTCTAGGGGTTCCTGGCTGTGGTAAATCTCTGATTGCCAAAACTACGTCTCGTTTATGGGGTCTGCCACTATTGCGCCTGGATATGGGGCGGGTATACGATGGCTCGATGGTAGGGCGCTCGGAAGCCAACCTGCGCAATGCTTTGAAGACGGCAGAATCAATCTCTCCAGCTATTCTATTCATAGATGAGCTTGATAAGTCGTTTGCTGGTAGCAGCGGTTCTTCTGACTCTGATGGGGGTACTTCAAGTCGAATCTTTGGTTCTTTCCTGACCTGGATGCAAGAAAAAACCTCACCAGTCTTTGTGATGGCGACAGCCAACCGAGTGGAGCGCCTACCAGGAGAATTCCTGCGCAAAGGTCGTTTTGATGAGATATTTTTTGTTGATTTACCCAACACCCAAGAACGCCAGCAAATCTTTGAAATTCACCTGAAAAAGCGGCGTGGAGATATTGACCGCTTTGACATTGAACAGTTAGCTAAGGTTTCTGAAGGTTTTTCTGGGGCTGAGATTGAGCAAGCTCTGGTGGCAGCGATGTATGAGGCATTTGCTCAAGACCGGGAGTTTACTCAACTGGATATTATTGCCGCGATTAAATCAACTCAGCCTCTATCGCGCACGATGACAGAGCAGGTTGCAGCCCTGAGGGACTGGGCTAGGCAACGCGCGCGACCTGCTGCATCCTCCCTAGCTGAATATCAGCGTATGGAGTTCTAACAGGCTTTCTCCTGCTCCCAACAGGAGTAAAGGCTAGCAATTTTTTGCTAGCAGTTTGATAAGTAGCCGCTTGTAATTATTGTTGAGGGCGGCTAGCCATAAAAGTAAAACGCTACGTTGTCGTTTCTCTGATACCTTTTCTGGAGGAAATCCACATGTCTCACTTTAGCACTCTGCGCACTAAAATCTCCGATGCTGAAATCCTGAAAACTTCCCTGTGTGACCTGGGAATCACTGTTAAGACAGAAGCTGATGTTCGTGGCTACAATGGTCAGCGGGTTCGCGCTGACTTGGTTGCCGTTCTCGAAGGTGAATATGATCTCGGTTGGTCTCGCAACAGCGATGGCACCTTTGACCTGATTGCTGACCTCTGGGGTGTAGCTAAGAAGCACAACCAAACCGAGTTGATCAACTCCATCAACCAGAAGTATGCCGTTAACAAGACCTTGGCAGAAGTCAAGCAGCGTGGCCTAAACAATGCCAACGTTAAGTTGGTTCTACAAAAGTAGTCCATTTAGGCGTTCCCAAGCTCACGGGTTGACCAATTGTATAGCGGGTTAACCCGTTTTTTTGTGCAAATTTTTATGCAATTGTATAAATTTCGATTTTATGAAAGCCGATAAAGCATAAAGGCTGAGAACTCCGAGGAAAAGGGAGTTTTGATCTGGTGCAAACGGTATGATGTTTTCAGTCATAGTAAAATATTCTATACTCAACGTGTCCAGATGCGGCTCGACGCCCATCTCGTAACAATTGTTGATAATCCCCCATGCTTGAGCTGGGGGGAAGCTCAAGCACTTAAAATATAAATTGTGTCAATGCAGTCTAATCCAGTCTTTTGAGGGGATACCGTTGTGAGTAATGTGATTACAATCGAAGATAAAGATTTTGAAATTGAAGTTTTAAAAGCCCAGCAGCCAGTACTGGTATACTTCTGGGCAACTTGGTGTGGACCATGCCGCTTAGTATCGCCATCAGTGGACTGGGTTGCGCAAAATTATAGCGATCGCTTAAAAGTCATTAAGATGGAAGTAGACCAACATGAAGATGCCGTTGCCAAGTGCAAGGTAGAGGGTGTCCCTGCTCTAAGACTGTTTAAAAATGGTGAGGTGACCAAATCCCACGAGGGAGCAATTACCAAAACTCAATTGCAGACTATGCTGGATGAGAACCTTTAAATTAGGGCAGTAAGGGGCAATGGGAGCAATGCCAGCGAACCGATGGGAAAGGCTTGTGACGGCTCGAAAAGAATAGACAAAAGAAAAAGACTAAGATTAAAATGCAGTTTGCCCAACGTTTACAACCCCTGCAAGCAAATGTATTTGCCGATATGGATCAGGCCAAAGCGTTGGCAGCTGCTGGGAAAGAAATCATTGACCTATCATTAGGGTCTTCCGATTTACCAGCTCCCAACCATGTGTGTGCTGCGATTGAAGCCTCGTTGTATGAGCCTAGCACTCACGGTTACTTGCTGTTTCATGGTACTAAAGCTTTTCGTCAGGCAGCAGCTAGCTGGTATACTGAAAAATTTGGTATTCCGGTTGACCCAGAAACTGAGGTGCTACAACTGATTGGTTCTCAGGAAGGCACAGCTCATTTACCTTTAGCTGTGCTTAATCCAGGGGATTTTGCTCTGCTACAAGACCCAGGCTATCCTTCCCATGCCGGTGGTGTCCACCTAGCCAGTGGTCAGATTTATCCGATGCCCCTATTGGCAGAAAACAATTTTTTGCCTGTATTTGAGGATATCCCCGAGGCAGTGCTAGCTCAAGCACGGATGATGGTGTTGAGTTATCCCCATAATCCCACTACTGCGATCGCACCCTTGTCTTTTTTTCAGGAAGCAGTGGCGTTTTGTAAGTGCCATAACCTGGTATTAGTTCACGATTTTCCCTACGTTGATATCGTTTTTGAAGATACCAGAGGCAATGGGGAGCAGATCGGGAAAATCCAAGAAACCCTCAATCCCACCTCTGTTGCTCCCTCGGTTTTGCAAGCAGACCCAGAGAAGAATTTATCGATTGAGTTTTTTAGCTTTTCCAAGTCTTACAATATGGGAGGTTTCCGGATTGGCTATGCTATCGGTAATGCTCAATTGATTCGAGCGTTGCGGCAGGTGAAAGCGGCAATTGACTTTAACCAATACAGGGGGATTCTCAATGGTGCGATCGCAGCGTTGAATGGTTCTCAAGACATTGTTAAACCGATAGTCACCACCTATCAACAGCGGCGGGATGCCTTTGTCCATGCTTTAAACCGCATTGGTTGGTCAGTGCCAGTTCCACCAGCCACTATGTATGTCTGGGCAAAATTGCCAGACCCTTGGGCAGGGAACTCAGTAAAATTTTGTACTAGCTTGGTAGAAGCCACTGGGGTGGCTGCTTCTCCAGGAGCTGGTTTTGGCAAGGCTGGTGAAGGCTATGTCCGTTTTGCCTTAGTACAGGAACCAGACGTTTTGGAAAGAGCAGTGGAGAGAATTTCAGGATTTTTGCAATCTTATTAATAAGTACCTAATACTCTGTCTCTGTCGAATTAGCCTTAAGGGTTAGGACAAGGTCTGAAGAAACCCTAAGAGGCTGGCATCATGGATGTTGATCCAACAATCCCCGTCTATGCAGGAGCGGGGATTGTCAAAGCAGCTGATTACTATCGTGATTTACAGGCACATCGAAAAGTACTTCAAACTTTGCTTCTGGCATATACCGATCCAAAAATCGGAGATGGTTATCAGCATCCTGACGATTAAAGAATCTAGCAACTGTGTATCTTTGGCATTTAGGCAGTAGACGCATAAGTGCCCAAGGGCGAGTGTAGTCTTCTGTTAGTGGAATTTGTCGATTAGTCATGCTTACCCCTGATTTGAAGTAATAAGAGCACTGGATAATTGCTTGATGAAAGGCGATGGACTAAGTCCATCGCCTAGGTGATGAAAAACCTTTGTTTTCTTAGGTGCGCTCTTACCATTAAGAATTAAATTCGCCAACGGCAAGCGCACCTGTCGAATCTTTAGTCAGATTAATCTAAAATGGCTGACTAAAAAAACGACCGGGTGATCTGGACATTATGATGGTTCTGTGATATCTGCAGACTCCTGATCACAAAAGGGAAAGATTATGAGCTGATTGCGGTGCGAGCCCGGTCGGATTTCCCGAGAAGCGTGAACGCCCACCAACAGAAAAGCTCACCTGTTAACAGAGCTGTCCGCCGTAACCCACCAATATTCAGCTGTCTTAAGATTTACTTTATAAACAGTCTCTAATTTTAATCAGCTAGCCTAGGGGTTAAATGTAAGTATTTAGTTAAAAAAAGCCCTTTAACAGTACACTTCCGAGATTAGAGCGTAAGACACATTTGCTATAATAATGGTATGTAAAAATGTCGAACAATTTCCAATCCTAAAAGACAAAAAGTTACATACAAACTGTCAACTCAACTCCTTGGATTAATTGTAAGGAGTGAGGCTTTAGCTAATCAAATAGTGTACATTATTGGGAATAGTGGACAAAAAATGCCCTAAGTTCCATCAATAATCTTAACCCTTAATTATAACATCCAATGACTACTGCTGCACCAGCTAAAACTCAATACGAAGCAATCATTGGTTTAGAAACCCATTGTCAGCTTAGTACCGAAACCAAAATTTTTTCTAACTCTTCCACAAAATTTGGTGCTACCCCTAATACCAATATTGACCCAATTTGTATGGGGATGCCAGGAGTGTTACCGGTTCTGAATCAAAAGGTACTAGAGTATGCTGTCAAAGCGGGTTTAGCACTCAATTGCCAGATTGCTCCCTACAGCAAATTTGACCGGAAACAGTATTTTTATCCTGACCTACCCAAAAATTACCAGATTTCCCAATACGATTTGCCCATTGCTGAGCATGGCTCACTGGAAATTGAAGTGTCCGATGATGAGGGTAATCCTATCCGTAAAACCATTGGCATCACTCGCCTACACATGGAGGAAGATGCCGGGAAACTGGTTCATGCTGGTAGTGACCGACTGGCTGGTTCTACCTACTCCCTAGTAGATTTCAACCGTGCTGGGGTACCTCTGATTGAAATAGTATCAGAACCGGATCTGCGCTCTGGTCAAGAGGCAGCAGAATACGCTCAAGAGCTGCGTCGGATTGTACGCTACATCGGTGTCAGTGATGGCAACATGCAAGAAGGGTCCCTGCGTTGTGATGTCAATATATCTGTACGTCCTGTAGGCCAGAAGGAGTTTGGTACCAAAGTAGAAATCAAAAATATGAACTCCTTCAATGCTATCCAGAAAGCGATTGAGTACGAAATTGACCGGCAAATCGCAGCTGTGGAAGCTGGAAAATCGATTATTCAAGAAACTCGCCTTTGGGAAGAGGGTAGTCAACGCACCATTAGTATGCGGACTAAGGAAGGATCCAGCGATTACCGCTATTTTCCTGAACCTGACTTACCACCAATTGAAGTGTCAACGGAACAATTAGAGCAATGGCGCAGTCAGCTAGCGGAACTTCCTGCCCAGAAGCGGCATCGTTATGAAAGTGAACTGGGACTTTCTGCCTATGATGCCCGGGTGTTGACGGATGATCGTCAAGTGGCAGAGTATTTTGAAACAACTGTTGCTGCTAATGCTAATCCCAAACAAGCCGCAAACTGGGTAATGGGAGATATTGCTGCTTATCTTAAGACTGAGAAACTGGCTATTACAGAGATTGCTCTCAAACCCGAGACTCTGGCAGAACTGATCAACCTGATTGATAATGACACCATTAGTGGTAAGATTGCCAAGGAGATTTTGCCAGAATTACTCTCTAAAGGGGGTTCTGCTAGGGAACTAGTGGAACGTAAGGGTTTGATTAAGATCTCTGACCCAAATGAACTCTCAACCATTATTGATGAGGTACTGGCTGCCAATCCTAAGGAACTCGAACAGTATCGCAATGGTAAGACCAAGCTGCAAGGTTTCTTTGTGGGACAGGTGATGAAGAAAACTAGCGGACGAGCTGATCCTAAGCTGACTAACCAAATTTTGGGCAAAAAGCTCAAGGGTGATTGAGGCAACGGGCTTGCCAGGTGTTGCTGATCACTAAATCACTAATTACCAATCACAAATAACAAAGAAAAGGAGAGTCACTGACGTGACCCTCCCGATCATCAGGGTGCATCTACATATCAAAATATACACTATTTTGGATGAGGGGTGTAACCCCTTTTTTTGTTTTTTTGTAAAGTTTTGAGATTTTATAGCAATTATGGAAATTACGGCTACACATCAAGCTAGACATCAATACGCTTGGTGCGTAAGTCCAAAAGACTTGATTTGACACTCCCCGTGCTTTAGCAGCGGGGATTCTAAGTTCTTCGTAACTACTTGCTCTACCAGGGTTGCCCCAAGCAGAGTAGAGGTGGCTACTCCCTTAGCGTTACTTTGGGTATGCCCTACCCTAGATTTTGCCTTGAGCAAAATATTGATTGCCGCGTTGGTGTCTCGATCTAGAGTACAGCCACACTGACAGATATGAGTGCGGGTAGACAGAGATTTCTTAACTACCCGTTTACACTGACTGCATTCTTGGCTGGTGTACTGTGGTGGCACAGCAACAGCTAGTTTCTCAAACTTGTCAGCAAAATACTCAATCCACTGCCTAAACTGATACCAACTAGCATCAGCAATGGATTTAGCTAGACAGTGATTCTTGAGCATATTGCTCACACTTAAGTCTTCATAAGCTACTAAGTCGTTAGACTTGCATACGTTACGCGCTAATCTCTTAGCATGTTCGTTCCGTTGCCTACTTACTCTCAAATGTTTCCGAGAATACCTAGCTCTTGCCTTGCAGCGTCGATTCGAACCTTTCTTCTTCTTGTAGATACGACTTTGAGCGTGTTTGATTTTAGATTCAGCTTTTCTGAGGAACCTGGGATTGGGTTCAGTGTAACCATTAGAGTCAGTATAGAAAGACTTCAAACCAACATCTAACCCAATTTCATGCCCTGTTTGAGGCTGAGGATCAATGCACTTAACGTCAACACAGAACTGGCAGTAATAACCATCAGCTCTACGAAGCAAACGAACTCGCTTTATGGATTTAATAGGATAGGTATGAATGTCCCACTTACCTAATAGCTTGAGTGTACCAATACCCTGAGGGGGCGACGAAATAAGCTAAAATGCAGATTCTATAAGCAACCTAGCCCTTATACCTCGTTGATAATACTTTCGTTTATTAGGATTGAGTCTCATTAATTCGGTTACTAATTCTAGACAACAATCCTTAAACTTTACCCAGGTTTGACCATATAAACCAATGTAAAAACTGCTATGTCTCC